>JBIKQN010000176.1:0-4476 GCA_044349615.1 Phycisphaerales bacterium | reverse complement strand
ACTGGTTCCAACCACTCACCGGCATCACCGCTGAGAAGCATGATGCGTTCCTGAATCCAATGTCTGATGGCAGTGCCATCGAACAATTCTCCGGCAACCAACTGGTGATCGGCGAGCCGGATGCATCGAGTTTCCCATCCGGCGGCATTCGCGATACCTATGAAGCACGCGGCTACACAGCGTGGGACGCCACGAGCCCAGCATTCCTGCTGCGCAATCCGTCGGGCATCACCACCCTCTGTATCCCAACCGCATTCGTAAGTTGGACGGGTGAAGCTCTTGATAAGAAGACGCCGCTTCTGCGCTCCATTCAGGCGCTTTCCAAGCAGGCAATGCGCATTCTGAAGCTCTTCGGTCATGACGCTGGTGTCTCCCATGTAGTGGGAACACTCGGCTGCGAGCAGGAGTATTTCCTGGTCGAGCGCGAGCAGGCTGAACAGCGCCTTGATCTCATGATGACTGGACGCACCATGATGGGAGCCAATCCGCCCAAGGGTCACCAGCTTGATGACCACTACTTCGGCACTGTTCCAGATCGCGTCCTCACCTTCATGGCTGAAGTGGAAGCACGACTGTTTGAGCTTGGCGTGCCCGCAAAGACGCGTCATAACGAAGTTGCACCTAGCCAGTATGAGCTAGCGCCAATGTTTGAGAACGCAAACATTGCGGTCGATCACCAAATGATCACCATGCAAATTCTCCGAATGGTGGCACGCAAGTATGGCTTTGAATGCCTGATTCACGAGAAGCCCTTCGCTGGCATCAACGGCAGTGGCAAGCACAACAACTGGTCGATCTCCACCAGCACTGGCATCAATCTCCTGGATCCACGCGCCGACACCCACACCAACATGCAGTTCTTGGTGTTCCTGACCGCCGTGATCCGCGCGGTCGACCTTCACGCTGACATGTTGCGCGCATCCATTGCGAGCGCTGCAAATGATCATCGTTTAGGCGCAAACGAGGCACCTCCAGCCATCATGAGCATCTTCCTAGGAGACATGCTCACCGACATTCTGGATCAACTCCAAACTGGCGCTCCGAAGAAGACCAAGACTGGTGGCGAACTCGATCTTGGAGCTACAAGTCTTCCGCACATTCCGCGCCACGCAAGCGATCGCAATCGAACATCCCCGTTCGCCTTCACTGGCAACAAGTTTGAGTTCCGAGCAGTTGGATCCACCAGCGCCGTTGCTTGGCCGAACACTGTTCTCAACACCATCGTTACCGAGAGCATTGACTTCTTGGCAACCGAGCTTGAGAAGAAGGCTGGCAAGAATCCATCCGCTGCAAAGCTCGAGGCTGCAGTCAAGGCCGTCCTCAAGGAGAACATCAAGGCTCACCGCCGCGTTTGCTTTGATGGGGATGGATACGGCGAGGCATGGCACAAGGAAGCCGAGAAGCGTGGCCTCCCCAACCTGCGCAGCACTGCGGAAGCATTGTCAGCCTTCAGTACCAAGAAGGCTCGCGATGTCTTTGCCAAGTACCACGTCCTGAGTGCGCGCGAACTCGAAGCCCGCTACGACGTGCTTGTGGAGAATTACTGCACGGTGATCGGCATTGAGACTCGAACGATTATCCAGATGGTTCGCACTCAGATTCTGCCTGCAGGCCTCCGGACCCAAGAAGAACTCGCTACCACCGTGGGCGCCACGCTCGCTGCTGATGTTGACTGTGCTGAAACACAGGCCGACCTCCGCCACTACGTTGGTCTTGTCAATGATTTGCGCGTTGCCGTCTCAGAACTTGAGAAGTTAGCTGCCAAGCATCACAAGGATCACGCCACAGAAATGCACTTCTTGCGTAACAACACCGTGCCAGCCACCGCTCGCGTGCGCGCTGCCTGTGACGCACTGGAATGCGTTACCCCAGACGACAATTGGCCTCTGCCAACCTATGCCCAGATGCTTCTTATGAAGTGACAGACAGCATTCGGCGATTGCCGAGAATGTCCGTATACTGCTTCGCTTTCCCTAAACCTAGACACCAGACCTGATCGAGCAACACTATGGCCACTGAGAGCACCGTCGTCGTCGAGAACATTGGACCTGCGCGCAAGCGACTCAAGATCACCATCCCAGCAGCGATGGTCGACGAGCGCCTCACCGAGGCTTATGCAAGCGCACGCAGCGAAGTGAACATCCCCGGCTTCCGTCGTGGTAGCGCTCCGATTGGTCTGATTGAGAAGCGCTTTGGCGCATCGATCATGGAAGACCTGCGCCGCAGGCTCCTGACGGACGCATACTCCAAGGCCCTGCAGGATCACAAACTTCAACCAGTGTCCGACCCTGAAGTGGATGAATCCGCCGCTGACGCTGAGGTGAAGCGCGGCAAGGCAATCGAAGTATCCATGGACATTGAGGTGATCCCAGAAATCACCCTGCCGAAGCTTGAGGATGTTGAAGTCAGCCGTCCTGTTGCGGAAGTTGACGAGAAGTACCTCGCCGACGAGATCCGTCGACTCGGCTACCGCTTCGGAACCCCGGCTCGGATCGACGGTCCATTCGAGACCCTCGACCGCATGGTTGGCAAGGCCACCGTTCGCGTCAAGGGCGCAAAGCAGGATCCATACTTCGAAGCCGCCGAGTGCTTGGTGGTTGTTCCGGATGTTGAGGATGAAGGCAAGGGTCAAGTGCTCGGTCTCATGTTCGACGACCTGAGCAAGCAGGTCATGGGCAAGAAGGTCGGCGACGCCATCGTCCTGAAGACAACCGGTCCAGAAGTTCATGAGCGCGAAGACATCCGCGGCGCTGAAATCACCGTTGAATTCACCCCAACGCAAGCAGAGCGAATCACCCCAGCCGAGCCAGCAGCCGTTGCTGAATCCCTTGGTCTTGGTGCTGTTGAGAACCTCCGCGAGCAGGTGAAACTCTCCCTTGAATCACGGCGCGATCAAGAGCAACGAGCAGCCATGCGCGAACAGGCTGCAGAGTGGCTCTTGGAGAAGGTCACCTTTGACCTTCCAGAGAAGATGTCTGGCGCTCAAGTTGCTCGCAACATTGAGATGCAGCGCATTCAACTCCAACAGCAGGGATTGGAAGAGGCGCAGATCGAACACCGTCTCGCCGAGATCCGCGGCGCGAGCGAAGAAGACACTCGCAAGCGGTTGCGCGCGTTCTTCATTCTTGCTCGCTTGGCACAGGACCTTGGCATTGATGTCTCTGACGCAGAAGTCAACGCATCCATCGTTCAGATGGCTCGTTCACGCGGAACTCGCCCGGACCAGGTCCGTACCGAACTTCAGCAGAACGGTCGCCTGAACGAGATGGCGCTGTCCATCCGCGAAGCCAAGACACTTGACCGTGTTCTTGCAAAGGCCAAGGTCACCGACGTTCCAGCCGAAGCGTGGAACAAGATCGTGGCAGACAAGCAGAAGGCTGCGGCCGCCCGCACGACACCGAAGAAGAAGGGGTAATCCGCGCGTGAATGCCGGGTCAAACGACGCCCTGTTCTGGATCGGCATCGTGGCACTCTTGGTGCTCATTGTCGGAGGAAGTGGCATTGTGTTCTGGGCTCGACGCGCTGCAAAGGCGCCCGACTTAGGAGCAACGCCTGGCTTCACCCTTGATGACATGCGCGGAATGCTTGAGCGCGGCGAAATGACACGCCGTGAATTTGACACAGCACGGGACGCCATGGTGCAACGCACTCGCCAGAACGCCAAGAAGGAACGCGATCAACGCGGGGGCACCGATTGGGGCGGGTCAGATGACTTGCCGCGTTCGCCGCGCCGATAGCCACGATTGTCATTTCTAGACCCCTGAAGTGCTCCGATAAGGGGCGTTCGTCCTCTTGATCGGGCAGAAGACCTTGCGAATCACGCTTCGTAGGTCATCATGTACGACTTCACTTCAGAATCTCTGCCCCATGACCGATAGACTTCCTTCCCGTGGTAGCGGCGCGGAATTCGCGATCGCCCCACCGTCTTTAAGGAGCCACTGACCGATGCAGCCAATGCCGAACCGTGAACCGAACCCAGCAATTCCTCAGAGTGCCAATGGCAACTCGGGAAATTCCAAGCGTGGGGGCGGTCGTGATTTTGGTGATGGATTCGGCGGCGGATCCGGCGGCGGCACAGGTGGTGGGCCAAGTGGTCCAAGCGGTGGTTCATCAGGCGGTGGCGGCGGCGGTGACGGAGGATTCCGTGGACGCAAAGTCACCACATGCAGTTTCTGCGGCAAGACCAGTCGTGAAGTAGGCCCGATGGTTGAGGGTCCGAGCGACGTCTACATCTGCACCAATTGCACGGACCTCTGCCAGAACATCTTTAAGCAGGAGCGACGCCGCGTCACTGGCAGTCGCCCACAACTTGGACAGATCCCTTCGCCGCGCCAGATGAAGGAATTCCTTGACCAGTACGTCATCGGCCAAGAGAACGCCAAGCGCGCTCTTTCTGTTGCTGTTCACAACCACTACAAGCGCCTCTCGCAACTTGAGAATGAACAATCACAAGTTGAGCTCGACAAGTCCAACGTT
>JBIKQN010000175.1:0-4477 GCA_044349615.1 Phycisphaerales bacterium | reverse complement strand
GCGCGTCCATGCAGACACTTAGCGAACAAAGGTGACGCGACCCCAGAACTGCGGAAGGTGCATATCAACGGCCCACTGTGGACTCCAAACCCAATTGTCTTCGGGAAGACCGGCGCGCTTGGCATACGGCTCAGCACCACCAGGTGCGGAACGCACGGCGGCATTCGGTGTGGCTAATCGCATGCCAGCAGCATCAAGCACTTCGTGGTTGTGCCGCCACTGCACGCGTGAGAAATTGATGCTCCATGTATCACCCGGCTTTGGGGCTGCGCCCATGCGCGCGCGCTCGCCAAAGGTGCGCTGATCTTGCGGCAACGCATCTATGCGCTGGTCTGAAGGCGGCATGAACGCTTTCCACGGAATGGCCATCATCACTGTCCATGATTGATCTACATCGCGTGGATCATCTGGCGTGCCCTTGAAAGAGACGGATTTGGAGAACCCGCCAGTGACATTCCACTCATGAATTGCAGGCGCACCCTCCCGATAGGGTCGATGCAAGTAAAGGTCAAACACGGTGCCACGCGCATTGATTTCAATCTCGTAGTACTCGCGAGTGTCACTGTTTGGATCAATGAATACTTCGAAGTCATTGTCGTGAAAGACAATCTCATCGTGCGTCGTGAGCGTGGACCAGATATCTGGTTCGGCTAGTTCAGCACCGATGTAGAGAAACGCCTCGTCCCACAGCATCTTCACTCGCGTCCGGTAGGCGGGTGCTGGCTTGACGGACCCTTCGATATCTGTGAAATCCGCTGTCCAAGGAGCAGCAGCCCATGCTCCGCTCTCGAGCGATCCGCCAAGTGCAACGCGCGGGGTGGCGCGCCCATCGCTTGATGTTGCAGGCGGCGCGGTACTACCCATGAGCGCCGCAACAAATGGCGCGCTGTAGGAACGTGGCTCGGAAAGCGGCTTCGCAACTGCTGGCGGCTGCCACACCGCGCACGAGGCGCCGGCAATCAGCGCGCATGACGCGGTGATGACCAGTGCAAGGTGCGCGGTGCGGGGCCGATTCACTTGCGCTTCCCAGACTTCGCTGGCTTTGACTTGGCCGGCTTTGACTTGGCTGGCTTTGACTTGGCTGGCTTTGACTTCGCCGACTTCGTCTTGGATGCAGACTTCGATGATGCTGCCTTTCCAGACTTCGTCTTCGCTGCCTTGCCCTTGCTCTGCTTCGGCGACGTTCCAAGTTCCACTGCGACCTTGGCCGCTGCCAAACGTGCCACTGGCACACGGAACGGCGAGCAACTCACGTATGCAAGCCCAACGGATTCAAAGAACTTGATACTTGCTGGATCACCACCATGCTCGCCGCAGATACCAAGCTTGATATCCGGACGGGTCATGCGACCGCGCTTGCAGGCAATGTCAACAAGCGCGCCGACGCCACCAACATCGATCGATGCAAATGGGTTGTCCTTGATGATCTCTCGCTCGCTGTAGCCCGGCAAGAAGCTGCCGGAGTCGTCGCGGCTCATGCCGAGAGCGGTCTGCGTCAGGTCATTGGTACCGAAACTGAAGAACTGCGCGGTCTCTGCAATCTGATCTGCAGCAATCGCGGCACGCGGCAACTCGATCATGGTGCCCACTTGGTAATCAAACTTCTGACCAGTGGCTGCCATGACTTCGCGTGCAACGCGGTGGATCGTTTCTGCCTGCAAATCAAGCTCGCGCTTGAATGCGATCAGCGGAACCATCACTTCAACCTTCGTGCGGATGCCGGACTTCTCGACAGCAGCCGCTGCCTCGAAGATGGCGCGCGCCTGCATCTCGGTGATTTCCGGGAACACAATTCCAAGTCGGCAACCACGGAATCCAAGCATCGGATTGAACTCATGGAGTTCGTTCACGCGACGCTCGATGTCCTCGACAGGAACGCCAATCTTGTGAGCAAGATCCTTCTGCTGATCCTTGGTGTGCGGCAAGAACTCATGGAGCGGTGGATCGAGCAAGCGAATGCACGCCGGACGACCTTCAAGCGCGCGCAAGATGCCATCAAAGTCCGCGCGCTGATAAGGCAGCAACTTCGAAAGCGCACGCTGACGGCCTGGCGTGTCCTTGCAAAGAATCATCTCGCGCATCGCATCAATGCGGTCGCCTTCAAAGAACATGTGCTCCGTACGGCACAGACCAATGCCTTCCGCACCAAACGCCACGGCCTGGCGCACCTGCTCCGGAGTATCGGAGTTGGTACGAACGCCAAGGCGGCGATAGCGATCCGCAAGGTTCATGACGAACTCGAAGTCGCGGGCTACGCGGCTCTCCGAAGCCTTCATGGTGCCAGCCACCAGCACCTGCTTCAACTCACTGTCAGCAGTGTCGATCTTTCCTTGAATGATCTCGCCGGTGGTGCCGTTGATGGAGAGGAAGTCCCCCTCATGCAATGTCTTTCCATCGCAACTCAAGGTGCCCTTGTGGTAATCGATCACGATCTCGCCTGCACCAGCAACGCATACCTTGCCCATTTGCCGGGCAACCAGCGCAGCGTGGCTTGAAACGCCACCACGGGTGGTGAGAATGCCGTCCGCGGCAATCATGCCACGCAGATCTTCAGGGCTTGTTTCGATACGCGCCAGGATGACATGCTTGCCGTGACGCGCCAATTCCTCGGCGCGGCTTGCACTGAAGGCGATCTCGCCACATGCAGCACCCGGACCTGCAGGCAGGCCCTTGGTCAAGATGCGATTGGCTGCACGAGCAGCCTCGTAGGCCTTGCGCTCAAAGACTGGCTGAAGCAGCTGGTTCATTGCCTCTGGATCCGCACTCTTCATGGCGTGCTCCGGAGTCATCAAACCTTCCTTCACCATGTCATGGGCAATGCGCACATAGGCAAGCGCGGTGCGCTTGCCGTTGCGCGTTTGCAGCATCCAGAGTTTCTTGCGCTCAATGGTGAACTCAAAGTCCTGCACATCACCAAAGCGCTTCTCCAGCGTCTTGCGAACCTTCTCGAGTTGACCAAAGCTCTTGGAGAGAATCTTGTCCTTGGCCATCAACGCCACTGCAAGCGGCGTGCGCACACCGGCGACAACATCCTCGCCTTGCGCATTGATCAGGTACTCGCCATAGAAGACATTCTCGCCATTGGCCGGGTCGCGGGTGAATGCAACACCTGTGGCGCAGTCATCGCCCATGTTGCCATAGACCATCGCCTGAACATTGACAGCGGTACCCCACTCATGAGGAATCTTGTACTTGTTGCGGTAAACGGTGGCGCGATCGTTGTTCCAACTGCCAAAGACAGCAGCAACCGCGCCTTCGAGTTGCGTCATGGGATCATCAGGAAACACCTTGTTGGTCCAGCGCTTCACTAGGTCCTTGTAGCGCTTGACGAGTTCCTTGAGGTTCTCCTCTGTGAGCAGCGTGTCTTCCGTCACGCCGCACTCGCGCTTCATGCCGTCCATGATTTCCTCGAACGGATCATGGTCCATCTCATTCTTCTTCTGGACACCCATCACTACATCGCCGTACATCTGCACAAAGCGGCGGTAGCAATCCCACGCAAACCGACCGTTGCCGGTGGCCTTCTTGAGCGCCTCCACGGTGATGTCATTGAGTCCAAGATTCAGGATGGTGTCCATCATGCCCGGCATGGAATCACGCGCGCCTGAGCGCACGGAGACAAGCAGTGGATCACGGCGATCGCCGAACTTCTTCTTGACTTCCTTCTCGACGATGCGCAGGCCGTCCTTCATCTGCTTGGCCAACTTCTCGGGGAAGCGGCGGCCGTTGTCGTAATACCAGTTGCATACTTCGGTACTGATGGTGAATCCGGGCGGAACCGGAAGACCCATGAGTGCCATCGCTGCTAGGTTGGCGCCCTTGCCGCCGAGCAACGACTTCTGGGTGCCGTCGCCATCGGTGCGCTTTCCAAAGGAATAAACCATCTGCTTCGGAGCAGGCGTTCCCTTAACCTTGGAGTGTGATGCCTTCGCGCCGCTCTTCTTGCCGTTCTTGCCCATAGGTGTATTGCTTCGATCGGATCGAGGCTTGCCGTCAACGCGACGGAGTCAGCCTCGAAATGCTTGTTTCCGCGTAGAAACACGGACCGCCCATAGTAGCGCATCACCCTAGGATCCGGCAGCGGCGGAATGCCTGCCCAAACCACTATGCACCCGCTTGACTGGAATTTCACGCCGGAAACAGCACTTGCGCACTGGCCAAGCGAACGCACGCTTGCCGTGCTTGCCACCGGCACCGCTGATGGGCGATGGGGTCGCTGGACAATCCTCGCAGCGCCATCGCGAACCGTGACAGCCATGACCGCTGAGGATGCGTTGCTTGCCATTGATTCGGCATCCACCGATGGTGGAACGTGGATAGCCGCACTCTCGTATGAGTTTGGCAGCACATTTGAGCCGAGCGCATATCCGCGCCATCGAGCACCAGCGGACAGTTGGCCAATGGCCACGCTCGTTCGGTGCGATGCGCAAATGATCTACGACCATGAATCGCACACATGGCAGATGAGCCACGAAGC
>JBIKQN010000174.1:0-4481 GCA_044349615.1 Phycisphaerales bacterium | reverse complement strand
AGGGCACCCGCTAGCAGGCCGGCAACTGCGCCGAATGCTGCGGCGGCCCAGAGTGGCACACCCGGGAGAAACGCGCGAGCCACAACAACGATGCCAAGAAAGCCAACCAGCATGGCCGCTAACACGACTGCGGGTCGCAACAGCCGTGCTCCAAAGAGGAGCAGCAGGGTGCCGCCAACCATGGTGCCAACCAGGAGCCCCTTCGCAGTGGGCGCAAGTTCAACGATGGCGAGCAGTCCGGGGGTGGAATTCGTTAGAAGATCGGTCATCGCGGGGTGCTTGGCAAAAGGTGAGTCGTCATGGCACTATCGGCTCGCCTAGCCTCTCCCCTGTGAAAGAGGCCTCCTCATCGCATGATCATCCCGCCCACGACGCGGTGGCTTCGCCACGGCACCCTCCGAACGGCCTTGCTGGCTCGCAGAGTCCCTATCTGCTGCAGCACGCGCATAACCCGGTGGCGTGGTTGCCTTGGGGGCCGGAAGCTATTTCGGAAGCACGGCGGCGCGGAGTGCCCCTCTTTGTTTCCATTGGATACAGCACCTGTTACTGGTGTCACGTCATGGAACGCGAGAGTTTCGAAAGCGTGGTGGTTGCGGAGCAGTTGAACGCTGGATTCGTTCCGGTGAAAGTGGATCGCGAGCAACGTCCTGATGTCGACGAACTCATGATGACTGCATGCCAGGTATTCACGCAGCTCACCGAGGGTCGTTCAAGTGGCGGCTGGCCACTCAATGTGTTTCTTGACCCAGATTCGCTCGAGCCGTTCTTCTGCGGTACTTACTTCCCGCCGCAACCTGCCTTTGGCAGGCCGTCGTTTGTTGAACTGTTGCGCGCGGTCGATAGTGCGTGGCGGCAAGACCGTGCGGGAATCGCTGATCAAGCTCGGCGGATTGCTGATGTGGTTCGTAGGCAGATGGCGCTCCCGGTTGCTGGAGATGCAGCTGATGCAGTGGCGCTTGGTAGCGAAGACACCGTCGGTCAGGTCTCTGCGGCATTACTGCGCATGGCAGATCCAACCAACGGCGGATTTGGTGGCGCACCAAAGTTCCCAACCCCTCCGTATCCGCGCTTTCTCATGGAAACTGGCGCAGGTTCGGTGGAGCAAGTGCTGCGCCACACCCTTGACGCGATGGCTATTGGTGGAATCTTTGATCAGGTGGGTGGTGGTTTTCATCGCTACGCCGTGGATGCCACATGGACCGTGCCGCACTTTGAGAAGATGCTTTATGACAACGGTCAATTGGCCTCGCTTTTCGCGGATGCATTCCGTCGTTGGGGCGATCCGCTGCATGCAGAAACGGCGCGCCGTACCTGTGAATACGTGATTCGTGAGATGACTGGCGAGGATGGACGATTCCTCAGTGCGCAGGATGCAGAGGTCGCGGCGCGTGAGGGTGCAAACTATGTCTGGACGCCGGATGAGGTGCGCGCTGAGCTTGAGGGCGCAGGCTGTGCTGACGATATTCCGTTTGCGTTTCGGCTGTACGGTCTTGATTGCGCAGCTAATTTTAAGGATCCGCATCATCCCGATGCGCCTGCAGTGCACGTCTTACGGTTGTCAGAGCGGCCGGATGCGCTGGCACGAACCTTGGGTATCACTGATACGGAGTTCCGCACTCGCCGAGCACGCATTGATGCCGTGCTGTTGGCAGCGCGCATGCTTCGGCCGCAACCGATGACGGATGACAAGACCATCGCCGCATGGGCAGGCTTGATGGCAGAGGGACTTGCTGATACGTCTGATGCGCTTGGCATACGGCACTTCGCCGATGCTGCGGGGCGGGGCATCCGGTTTGTGCTTGACCGCATGCGCTCAACGGATGGTGGACTGTTGCGCACTTGGCGTGAAGGTTCCGCATCGGTGGAAGCGTTCCTTGAGGACTATGCAAACATGGCGAACGCCTGTCTGGCGCTTGCGCATGCAAGCGGCGACTGGCGCTGGCGCGACGATGCGCGGCTACTCATTGCAGCTGCAGAACTGCGCTTTCTAGATCCAACCACTGGCGCATGGTTTGACTCTCCCGCGATGGCGCCAGACCTGTTCACCCGAGTGCGAAGCATGGATGACGGCGCCATGCCAAGTGGGACATCAAGCATCCTTCGTGCGATGGCTGCGCTTGCGATGGCCGATCGGGACGCAGCTATGCTTGCCCGTGCACAGCGAGCTATTGCGGCCATCGCGCCTGCACTACGCGAGCAGCCAGTGGCAGCCAGCGGAACGGTGCTTGCGGCACGCGGGGTGCAGCGTGCGTTGCAAGAGGTGAGTGGCGATCGCGCGCTGTGAATGACTAGACTCCTTGACTCCCACCCCGAGCGCTTCCTGCGCATCTACCTATGCCTTTCAAAGTAGCACTGATCTCCACTGGCGGAACCATCGAGAAGACTTACGACGAGCTTCATGGTGTTCTGCATAACCGTCTCAGCGTTCTTGACGCCATCCTTGCATCGCTTGAGCTTGACGGCGTCGAGATCACTCGTGTGCCACTCATGAACAAGGACAGCCTTGACATGACTGAGGCAGATCACTCGCTCATTGCTGAGCAGACGCTGTTGCTCTGTGCGAACCATGACGGCGTGGTGATTGTGCACGGCACAGATCGTTTACCAGTCACGGGCGAGCGCATCCACGCGCGGATGATGGCCACGGGCGGATGCAGCAAGGCAGTGGTGCTCACCGGAGCCATGCGACCCTATGAACTTCGGCGTACGGATTCAGTGCAGAACCTGACGGAGGCGCTGTGCGCAGTGCAGATTCTGCAGCCAGGCGTCTATGCATCCATGCATAACCGCGTGCTGGCATTTCCGGGCGTCCGTAAGAACTATGAGCGCATGGCATTCGACAAAGACTGAGTACCAGTTGTCATTCGCGAGCATTTGAGCCTGCGAATCAACTCATTTGGTCACTTGGCCTGCCGCGAATCAAACCACTTCTTCCACTCTGCAACCGCGCGCCCAAAGGTGCCTCGATGGTTGGCATCCGTGCCGGCACTGATCGCCTCGACCGTGTTGATGCCAATGGCGCGTTGATACATCGCAGGAAGACGAGCGAGATCAACAGTGAGGCATTCGTCAACGTCGCCGTAGTACATGCGGACATTGGTCTTTACCTGCCAGCGATAGGCATGTAGTTGCTGAATCAGCGTTCCGTAAGCGGTTCCGGCAAAGTAGTTGGGATCGAAGTACTCCTTGCGAATCAACTTGTGCAGGTCAGCCGGCCACTCCTCGGTGTACGGCTCCTTCATGTAAATCTTGCGCGCTAGCTCATATTGTTCATCGGTGAAGAGCGCACGAGCGAGGCCCGGAACACCGTAGTACTCCTCATAGGAGAACGCAGTCAGGATGAACATCCCGGATACCCATGGAGCGTTGATTGGGCGTGGATGATTTAAGAACCCGCTCAGCATGACAAAGCCGTCGCATTGTGCGCAAGCAGTGCTTGCAGCGGCAACCGGGATATTGTTCTTCTCCAAGGTTTCTAGGAAGCACATGCTCACCACTCCGCCCTGAGACCAGCCAGTGAGAAAGAACTCCTTCACGGCAATGCCTTGCTTGGCAAGGACTGCGAGCGACGCGCGGTACATGTCCATGCACGCCTGCTGATGGCTTGCGATCACCATATAGCCGTCTTTCTCGGTTGATGTGCCCATCCCGAAATAGTCCGCGCCGATGACTACATATCCCTGACCCGCGAACTGGGCGATCATCAATTGCGTTTCAGGTGACTGTTCCGGAAACGAAGGAACAGTTTGCTTTTCCATCACCGTGCCATGCTGGTAGGAGACCATTGGCATGGACTTCTCTGCGGTCTCTGGAATAGCAATCAGTCCAGATGCCATAGTGGGGCGATTGCCGCGCTCCGGGATCACTGATGGATACGTGACCCGGTACATCTTGACCGCGTTTCGCGCGGGTGTGTAGGTCACTGGCACATGTGTAAACGCTGGCGTGTCTTTGGTGAGGATCTGATTCAGGCGGTCGATGTCATAGCGACCGATGAATTCGTACTGAACACCGGCAGCTACTTGAATCGGCGTGGTGTCCTCAGAACGCGCGATTGGAAGCGGAGCAAACGCTGCAAGTAGCGCGATTCCAACGAATGCGATGATGCAGTGGGGTGCGTATTTCATGGGTGCCCTTACGGTTCCTGTCCGGGGGATGATGGCCATTTGCCTGCTTCTTCCTGCATGTAGTCACGGGGCTTGTAGAAGTAGCCAACCACCAAGAACGCTACTGACGCCACGGCCATCAATTTCGTGAAGAACCAGTAGTAGTCCGCGCCCACCAGTGTGGAATTGCCATCGGCATCCATGGTGAATCGGTTCACGAGTGCGGTGAGCGCATTGCCAGCTGCAATGCTCAAGAGATACAGGCTCATCACGAAGCTCTTCATGGCAGGCGGAGCCTGCGTGTAACTGAACTCAAGGCAAGTGATGGAAACCAGTACTTCTGCAGCGGTGATGACTACATAAGCAAGCAGCTGC
>JBIKQN010000173.1:0-4484 GCA_044349615.1 Phycisphaerales bacterium | reverse complement strand
AGCCTTCACCACCGTGGCGACCCGGAGGTCGAGCTTGGCGAAGAGGTCGTAGGAAATATTTGGCACTGCATCGGCGGTGCCGGCAGGACTTGCAGCTGGAGCTGGGGTAGCGGCGGTGACAGGAGTCGGCGTTGGGGTTGGCGAGTTCACTGGTAGCTCCTCAAACGTGCGGATAGCGGGGCAGGTGGTGATCAATCAGAACGCAGGCGCTTCCGGTGCCATCACGCGGTCCGGACCATCCGGGTCCTTCAGTTCGAAGCCATTGCGCTTGGTGACTGCATCCTTGCCGAACGCAATCTTCCAGTCGAACATGGGTTCGTCTTGCGCCATGGCTCCTCGGAGTGATCCGCCCGCCTGAAGCGATCGGAAGTCCTCGATGGTGAGCGGCTTGACGTCATTGATACGAACGACCATCAGCGTGAGCTTGGCGGGGACCGGCACTACAAGAATGCGGTCTGCCTCAGGCAGGGTGCTGACTGGGTTAGCGGTTGGCAGTGAAACCGCTTTGGCTAGAACGGCACGGAGTGCATCAATATCTTGGCCGGCCTTGGGCATGGTTCCAGGGAACCGGAGTCCATACTGACGAAGGACTGATGGGTCAGCAAGGTGAACGCTTGGTGCCTTCTCAATGCTGACGCCGTATGCCTTGGCCACGGCATCAATACCATCCTTCTTTGCCTGTTGGTCGATCTCGTTTGCGCGAAGGGCGAGGGCGTCGTAGCGCGCCTGTGCGGTGGCATCGCGGACAACAGCATCGCGGACTTCATCAATTGATGATGGCTCGTGCGAAGGCTGAACTTCGGTGATGCGCCAAATGATCAGATCATCATTGGGAGTCCGTACCACCGGTCCAATCACGCCTGACTGCACTGGAAGTCGTCCGTCCTTGTTGAAGTCGCGGAGTTCCTTCATGAGCTGACCGATACGCATCGCCTGTCCAAACTCTTGGGTGGTTGCTTGGCCAAGGATTGGATTCGTGTCGATGTCGGAGGAGGTCGCCCATGAATCGGCAGTGCTGATGACGGCGGGAGCCGTGATGGAGAACTTCTGTCCGAGTTCAGCCGCGAGCGTTGCAAGCGCGGGCTGACGCGTCGTCCAGTCGGCTGGCAACTTGTAAATGCCGCCCTCAACTGGAATGTCCTTGAGTGAAATGCGCGACCAGTCACGAACGGCACTTGCGGCGCGTTCCATGCGATCCTTGAGGAGCCGGCGCTCAACAGCCTCGCGCACCTTTGCGGCATAGGCCTCGTAACTTGGCGCAGGCTTGTCAGGGCTCATGTCTGCAGCGGCGACACCAAATGCACCGGGATTCTTGCGGAATTCCTTGCGAAGTTCAACTGCCCCAAGTGCAGGATCGGCAGCGAGACCGCGGATGACATCACCAGCTGGCATGACAATCCATTCCAACTTTGCACGGTCAGGGAACTTGTAACCAATGCCCCCAGGGCCAGTGCCGAGCAGACTCGTCTTGCCCTTTTCGAACGTTGCAGTGAGTTGGTCGGGGGTGATCGCTGTCACGGGGACAGCATCGCCAATCGCGGCTGCATCGATTGGAACCACGTCGCATGAAACATCAGTAAGCAGTTCGCGTGCAGCAAGTCGAGTGCGTGCTTCGGAGGTGCGTCCAGCGCCGATATTCAGGCTGATGAGTCGCTCAACGCCACGGAGATTGGCGAGGGTCTGCAGGACGGTCTGCGGTTGCTGGCGCGAACTGGCGCACAGGCGACCGAGCATTTCATCGGGTTGCATCTGCGCCTGCGCAGCTGCGTTGTTCAGGTAACTGCGACCGTCGGCGAGTCCGCCGATCATGCCTCCATCTTGAGCTTCCTTCACCAAGAGCCACCAATGCTCTGGGTTCTTGGCAAGACCAAGTTGCGTACTCATCTGGTCGCGAAGCATGTCGAGCACAGCGAGTTGACCTCGCATGTTCTCAAGGTCGCCGAGCGTGAGTGCGGAGCCATCGGTGGTGGTTCCCCACACCGAGGTCGGCTTTGAACTCACTCGGCTGCATTGCGTGACAGCGCTGGGTGCTAGGAACACCACCAGCAGCAGCATGCTGACGACGGCGAGGATCTGCTTGTTATACGTTTGCAGGTGTTTCATCATGGCGGAACGTAAGAGTCTACGGGAACGGCAGCAAAAAGGACCGGAGCGCGCCTTGGGGGCGCGCTCCGATGATTGACAAAGGTTTGTTGGTCGGAGGGGCAGCCCTCCGAGCAGTTCTGATCAGCGATAGAACTCGACGATCAGGTTCGTGTTGACGTCGAACGGAATCTGATCCGAGGTCGGCATCGCCACGATCCGGGCGCGCAGTTCAGCTGGGTTGACTTCGATCCAGCCTGGGATCTGGTGACCCTGCAGACTTTCCATCTGCTCGCGGCAGACCTTCTGGAGCTTCTCCTTGATGGTGATGACATCACCAACCTTGACGGAGAAACTTGGACGGTCGACCTTGGCGCCATTCACCAGCACGCTGCCGTGGGCAACGAGCTGACGGGAGGCCCAGATGGAACGAACAAAGCCTGAGCGGCGGACCACATTGTCGAGGCGCCGCTCGAGGAGCTGCATGAGCACCTCTCCGGTGTTGCCCTTGGTGTGACCAGCTTCTTCCATGTAACGGCGGAACTGACGCTCCAGCACGTTGTAGTGGTAGCGAAGCTTCTGCTTCTCATCCTTGCGGATGCCGTATGGCTTCGCGCGCTTGCCACGGGCACCGTGAGGTCCCGGAGGCGTCAATGCGCGCTTAGAAGTGTGCTTTGGCAGGTCGGCGATTGGAACACCGACGCGTCGTGAGAGTTTGACCTTGGGACCGAGATAGCGAGCCATTCGTTGTCCTACATTGCTTTCTTGTCGACGGACGGCGTGTCCGGCGGCCCCAACGCTCTCGCGGTGGGGAACGGGGTAGTAGACCACAAAGCGCCGTTCTATGCAATAGTCTGTAGCGCGATGAATCCGAAGATCACTCGGAAGGATTCTCGGACGCGGGGCGCAGGCTGACCGCCTGATTCTCGGGCTTTTTAGTACGCCCGCCGCTCGTCGCCCCGCCGCCAGTTCAGGAAGGCGGTGTTCAGCACCTTGTAGCCGCCCGGAGTGGGGTATTCGCCAGTGAAATACCAGTCTCCAGTGAACCGAGGCATGGCCGCGTGCAGCCCCGGAACGCTCTGGTACAGGACATCAAGGCGGCCCCGCCACGCGAGTCCAGGGGTGCGAATCAAGTCCGCCACCTTGGCACTGAGTTCATCAAGCGTGAAGGGATCGTAGATGGCCCGCACTTCGTTCCGCATGCGATCCGCAGGCAGGTCTGCCTGCGCCACGCAGCGAGCCTCAACCTCCTCCAAGACGCGGTCCATCCGGCGTTCAGCAAGGAGGGCAATGGCCGCTTCGAAGGCAATGAATCGACCAAGTTGGCTCATGTCAATGCCGTAGCAATCGGGATACAGAATCGGTGGCGCACTACTCGCCACCACTATGCGCGCAGGCTCCAACTTGGTGAGCATGGTGATGATGGACTCGCGCAGCGTTGTGCCGCGGACGATGGAGTCATCAATCACAACAAGCGTGTCGCCCGGATTCAGTGTTCCGCGAGTGATGTCATAGACATGATTCACAAGATCTTTGCGAGTGCGATCAGAAGTAATGAATGTCCGAAGCTTCTGATCCTTCGTCGCCACCTTCTCAGCACGAATCCGCGGATTCACCAAACGGTGCACATCCTTCTCGGTGGCTTTGCCCGTCTCAATCAATGCCCACAGTTCCTGTGCGCCACGCTCGGTCACAAGTCGTTCAAGCTCCTGCAGCAAGCCTAAATATGCAGTTTCGCTCGTATTTGGAATGAATCCAAAGACGGTGTGCTCAACATCCCAATTGATGCAGTCAAGAACGCGACGCGCGAGATTCCGGCCGAGCGACTTGCGCTCCTCGTAGATATCAGGATCGTTGCCGCGGCTGAAATAGATGCGCTCGAAGGTGCACTGACGCTCTGGTGCTGGCGGAAGGATGCGCTCCACGGAGTGCTTGCCATCGGCCTTCATGATGAGTGCATGTCCTGGCGTGAGCTCTTTCACATCACTGGGGCGCACTCCAAAGACCGCGGCCAGTGCAGGGCGTTCGCTTGCAACGGCGATGGTTTCGGCTGTCTCAAGCCAGAACGCAGGACGAATGCCATTGCTATCGCGAAGTACGAAAGCGTCACCGTTACCAATGATGCCGCCAAGAACATAGCCGCCATCGAACCCTTCGGTCGCCTGACGCAGGATGCGCGCAAGGTCTAGTTCCTGTGAGATGACGGCAGCAAGTTCGCGACCTTCCAGATTACGAAAGCTGCCCGGCCCAGACGTGGAGGCTAGAAACTCATGTTCGCGGTCAATAAAGTGACCAATCTTCTCCAAGATCACGCCGGTATCGGCATCGCCAACTGGATTGATTCCAAGTTGCACAAGACGCCGAAAGATCTCGCCTGAGTTGGTGAGATTAAAGTTGCCTGC
>JBIKQN010000188.1:0-4279 GCA_044349615.1 Phycisphaerales bacterium | reverse complement strand
ACACCACGAACGCCACGGCAATCATGCCAATGATGGCTACAACCATGGTGACAATGTTGGTCATGGACCATGCGCTGTCCGCGACAAGATTGACTGTGCTCATGACCACGTTGCCAGATCCCGTCACGCCACCGCACTCGACTTGAAGCCGGACTTGCGCAGAAGGCGAACCTTCAACTGCAAGTTGTCCCCCGGGCATGCAGTCTGGGCGCCTGGCCATTCACGGTGCGTGTAGACACTCGCGGCTGGAATGCCGTAGTGGCCTCGGAGTTGAGCAACAGTTCGATTGAGAGCCTCGATCTGCGCTTCTGAGGGCTTCTGCTCAACAAAGTTCCCCATGCACATCACGCCGATGTTGTTCTCGTTCCGGTTCTTGACATGCGCGCCCTGCCAGCGCAGCACATCACGCCCCTGCCAAACAACGCCAGATCGATCAACAATGTAGTGGTAGCCGATGTCACTCCAACCCTTGCCGCGGTGACCATTACAAATCCACTGCAAGCGCGCACGTGACTCAAGATCCGTCAATCCCCAAAATGGAGTCATCCCATCGTGGTGGATGGTGATGTACTTGGGTGGAAGCATGCGATCCATCTCCGAATAGTTCGGAGTACCACGAGCCCATGAGGCGCGTGGGCGCGCAAATGGAACTGGTCCGCCATAGCAGACTGCCGGAGCCTTGACCTCGCCGGTCTTTGGATCAAGTTTCGGTGGAAGGCACACAGCTCCAGGAGGAGCATCGACTCCAGCGTCTGGAATATCAGGCCATTCTGGCGGAGGCAGACGTCCCGAAGCGAGCTTGGTTGCCTGATTGGTTGCGCATCCAGCCACAAACAGCGCCCCAAAGAAGACAAAGGAGCGGCGCGCAATGGCCATGCCCCGTTCGGCAGATTGCGCCAGTCGGGCCGTGCTAGGCGTGCTAGGCGTGCCATCATGATTGTTCAAATCAGTACTCATGTCGCTTCCTTGCAGACTAGTACGCACAGTTCAAGACAAAAGGTCGCGCGTCCTTCCTTGGATCGGCGCAGAACGACTCTAAACTGCAGTTTACGCTGCGTTTGGAGATCAATACATCGAGCCAAATTCGGCAAGGAATTGGCCGATATCTACTTCCTCCGTCACTCCGCCCCAGGAATTCCCGTTGTGTCTACCTGCAGCGCCGCCACCTGCTTCTCTAGCTCGCGGGTACGGCGGATCAGTTCCGGTAGTTGCTGCATGGCAATGAACTGTCGCTTGGCTTGTTTGTCGGGGATTGCGGGAACGCCCAGAACCAACGCGCCGTCCGGAACATCGCGCATGACCCCGCTCTTTGCACCCACAATCGACTGCTTCCCAAGAGTCAGGTGGTCAGCCACGCCTGACTGCGAAGCAATGACGGCGTAATCACCCATCTGCACACTGCCAGCAAATCCCACCTGACCCATGATCAGGCAGTGCTTCCCAATCTGGACGTTGTGCGCCACATGAACAAGATTGTCGATCTTACTCCCCTGCCCAATCACTGTGGGCCCAAGCGCCCCGCGGTCAATGGCGGTGTTGGCACCAATCTCTACATCGTCATGAATGATGACGATTCCAACCTGCAGCATTTTGCGGTGGCGACCTTCATCAAAGACATAGCTGTATCCGTCGGCGCCAATGACCGTACCGGAATGAATACTGACGCGACTGCCGATCGAGCATCCCGGATAGATCACAACATTGGGATGCAGACGAGTGTCATCTCCCACAACGCAGTCCGTACCGATGTTCACCGAAGCAAGCAGCGCGGATCGTTTACCAATCCGTGCACGAGCGCCAACAACGCAGAACGGACCGATGTGCGCACTTGCGTCAACCTGCGCAGATGGGTCAATGACCGCCGATGCGTGGATCCCTGCCGCGTACTCAGTTGCCGGATGAAAGAGTGGCAAGAGCCGGGCAACGGCAATGCGCGCATCGGCCACACGGATCACCACCTTTGACGACGGCTGCACATCGCCTGACACCAAAATGGCAGATGCGCCACTGCGCTCGGCAGCCTCAAGGTATGAAGCCTTCTCCGCAAATGTCAGGTCTCCAGCACTCGCCCGATCGGCTGGTGCAAATCCCGTCAGGATGACCGCGCCATCGCCGTGAACTTCGCCATGAACGCGCTCGGCGATCTGTGTTGCTGTGAATTGCATGTTGTAGATGGGACCGGCACGCCGGTCACGGAAGAACTGGACTAGATGGACTCGACTGCGTTAGTGAGTTGCTGCAGGACGCAATCGGCGCCTCGAGGCATGCTTTGCATGACCAGCAAGGCACTCTTTGAGGCTGATCATCTTCTGCGCATCGACATCCCACACCTTGAGTCGCAAGCAGCGATAGATGTCGATGGGACGAAGCGAGGTGGACTTGGGCGTCATCAATTCCGGGATCGCGTCTTTGACTTCCGGAAGGCGATAGAACGGAATGCGCGAATTCAGGTGATGAATGTGGTGATAGCCAATGTTGGCGGTAAACCAAGCCATGACTGGACCCGTGCGCAGGAAACTCGAGGATTCCATGGCAGCAATTTCATAGGCCCATCCCGCGCGGTTGTAGAAAGACACACCGGGGAAATTGTGCTGTGCGTAGAAGAGATACGTGCCAATAGCGCTCGCGATGAAGTGCGGCAGGATCATCGCCAATAGCAGAGCGGACCATCCAAAGAACCACACAATCAGTGAGGCCATGACAACATGAAGACTGATTGCAATCACGCCGTCGTAATGCTCACTGGGCTTGTTGAAGAACGGATAGACGCACATTCCGTAGAAGAAGATGAATACATATCCAAACAGAATTGTCAGCGGGTGGCGCATGAACTGATACTTCAGTCGACGCCGCGGCGACGATCGCAAGTATTCCTTGCTTGTCATCACTGGAAATGAACCAATATGCGCTGAACCAAGTTTGGAGTTGTGCTTGTGGTGGTAGTTGTGCGAACTGCGCCACACACTGCTTGGGCTCAAACACAACATTCCAACACCCCACATGATCCATTCCGCAGCGCGGGAGCGAGGCAGAATGGCGTGGTGTTGCTGATCGTGATAGATCACGAAGAGCCGTAGCACTAGCAATCCCTCTAGCAGCATGCAGGCAAGCCTGATGCCGATGTGAAAGTTCAACAGCGCTCCCACAAAGGAAGCCGCTAGCAGTCCAAGGGTGGACAAGACGTACCACCAACTGCGCCCCGTTGAGTCAGATGCAAATGGACGGGTGGCAAGGATAAGTTCCTTGCCAGTCCGGACCTTCGGTAGACCATTCTTGCCCAGTTCCCCATGCCCTACCCGTTGGACATCCCCTTTGGCAAATTGGCGGGGATTGGGAACAGCAATACTGATTTACGAAGTCGCTTTCCGGCTGTCGACAGAGAGCGTCGATCGATGTCCTTGATGGAAGAAAAGTTCCATCACGGAAGTGTAGTAAGGGTCTGCAGAAGACGGTTGTGCAGAATTCTCAGAAAGACAGGAAGAGTTTCATCAGGGCGCCCGGTTGAAAGCCCGGCATGGCAAATTCTGCTTAAAAAACAGGGCCGAATCTCGCCTGCAGAAGAGCAGCAAACTCGGTGTCTTTCGGCATTCTCGGGTACAATTTGGGGCTCAACTAAATGGCAGAATCTCAACCCATCCCAGCCGATAGCACTGCGCCCTTGGGCGCTAACGCCGCCCCGACCGCCGACGACTACACCTCAAGCACCATCCAGGTCCTTGAGGGCTTGGAGGCCATTCGTAAGCGACCTGGCATGTACGTGGGCGGCGCCGGACCGGAAGGCCTGCATCACCTCGTCTACGAGTGCGTTGACAATGCAATCGATGAGGTCATGGCTGGATACGCCACGAATGTCAGTGTGACGATCGGCGTCGATGGCAGTTGCATGGTTGAAGACGACGGGCGCGGAATGCCCGTTGACCCCATGCGCCATGAGAACCCCACCATCAACGGTCGACCAGCCGTGGAGGTCATCCTGACCGAGGTTCACGCTGGAGGCAAGTTTGACGGCAATGCTTACAAGGTCTCAGGCGGCCTGCATGGCGTTGGTATCAAGTGCGTCAACGCACTGAGTGAGTGGACGGAAGTTGAAGTGGACAAGGGACCAAAGACCTACAAGATTGCATTCGCACGCGGCGAAGTCTCCGAACCACTCCATGTCATCGCTGAACGGCAAGTTGGCGGGCGAAACGGCACGCGCATTTCCTTCAAGCCTGACCATGAGATCTTTGCAGATACCGACTTCCAGTTCGAGCGTCTGGAGCATCGCCTCCGCGAACTG
>JBIKQN010000172.1:0-4547 GCA_044349615.1 Phycisphaerales bacterium | reverse complement strand
GCTTGCACGTACAGAAGGAATCATCCCTGCGCTTGAGACAAGCCATGCAGTGCATGCAGCAGTGGAACTTGCGCGCACCATGCGCCCAGAGGCGATCATTGTCATCAATGTCAGTGGCCGCGGCGACAAAGATGTGAATGAAGTCATCCGCTTGCGCGGTGGCTAATGCAAGAACATCGCGCAGGAACTTTCCCTACGCAGTAGGGGTGAACATTGCAAATGTGCCTGAGAACGACTTCCGCCGATTGATTCGGTGGCTGCTCGAGCGCACCATGCGGATTCACGCTCCCATCGTGGCCCTGCTTGTTGTAGGTCACGCGATTGAGCCCTCAACTGCTAGGAGAATCCGGATGAAACTAAAGACCAGTCACATTGCTATCGCTACGCCAGCGCTGGCACTCCTTTTCACAACATGCGCCAACGCGGTCATCACGATCGGTCATGGCGAATCTATCAATCTTGCTGCCATTCTTGCACCCGGTAGCGACCGCAAGGTGATCATTGATGACAAGATGTTTACATTCAACACCTTCACTTCGGGCAGCTTTGCCGCGCAGAGCGTCACCGTTGTTGGCTACATTTCTAGCACCACAAATTCGTACGGCCTGCGCAATGTGGGATTTGATCTCACTGGCCAATTCGGCGACTTCAACGTTGGCGACGGTCGCTCTGCAGAGATGAACCTTCGGTACACCGTGGAGGTGTTGCCGCAGTACTACACCGACCGCCATGTTCGCATCTGCGATACCCACCTTGCTTTCGATGGCGTCGCTAGCGGCCTTGGCTCATACGCCCGCGTTGACGAGACGGTGTTTGACCTTGACACCAATGATTTCCTTGGCAACCTGAGTGCATTTGATATCGCTGGCACAACACAAACTACCCGCCGAACTGATGTAGCCGACTACTGTGACATGTACGGAACGGACGGCTACCGCGCATTCCAAGTCAACAAAGACATCAAATTCTTGGCAGCATTCGCTGGCGGAAGTTCTTCTGCAACATCTGTGCGTCAAGAGTTCAGCCAGATCTTGGCACCATCACCAGGCGCTCTTGCCTTGCTCGGCGGCGCAGGCGTGATTGGTCTGCGACGACGCCGTAACTGATCTGCAACCACACACGACGGAGTCAACACGCGGGGCGCCACACACGGCGCCCCGCGTGTGCTTTTGATTTTCAACGCAAATCAAGCACTGCAGGATGAGCATCAATGCAGAAACATTCCCTGCATCACAAGCGCGAACTTGCTCAAAACTGACTGAATGGGTGCACAACTATTGAATTGCAGCAGTGCAGAGTGCATCCTGTGCATCTCGCGCCCTGCATATCGCTACTGCTCGTTGCAGCATCGATGAACAGTGCTCGAATCACCCTTCCCTTTTCTTACGGAGACCACGATGAACATGTCCCTTCGCACCTCACTACTGGCCATTCCGGCCGCTACGCTTCTCCTCAACACTGGCGCGCACGCAATCATTGTGCTCGGCAACGGCGAAGTTCTCAACCTTGCCAGCTTGATGTCCATGAATGATCGTCGCGTTCAAATCAACGACAAGATCTTTAACTTTGAGTCATTCACGTCTTCCACCTTTGACACAACTCAAATGTCGATCATCGGATTCGTCTCACTCAATACAAACCAATATGGTCTGTACAACGTTGGCTTCGACATCACTGGACCACTCGGTGATGCAACACCCGGTGACAACGTGATCCATGAGGCAAACCTGCAATACACGGTGGAAGTTGAGCAGTCATGGTATGACCGCGGCGTTCGGCTCTGCGATGCACAGATGGTCTTTAACGGTAACGCATACGGCGGCGGGTCATACGCAGCCGTCGATGAAACCATCTTTGATCTTGATGGGAATCAATACCTTGGCGAACTTGAGGTCTTCAATGTCCAAAACAGCGAAGCCTTGATTCAGCTGGTCGACTCTAAAGATTTCTGTGATATCTATGGAACCACGGGATACCGCGCGTTTGAAGTGAACAAGAATATGAAGTTCTTGGCAAACGGCATTGACGGCGTTGCAAGTTGCTCGTTCATTCGCCAGGAATTCAGCCAGGTTCCAGCACCAGGCGCACTTGCCCTGCTCGGCGTTGCTGGCATGCTGGGCGCCCGTCGCCGCCGCTAAGCAAGTGGTGACAATGTGACGCCTTACGCGGGGCGCCGGACAACCGGCGCCCCGCGAACTTTTTAAGTAGTCACACACGTATTCAATTCAGCTTGACCGTCAGCGATACGCGATGGAATCCTTCGGGATGATTCCGCGCATCGATCGCGTCATTCTTACAGCTTTATGCGATCAGTGATTTCTCGTAGTGGATCTTGAAGCATGTGGAGTAACAGAAGCACACAGCGATGCGCATCGATCGGTTCGATGCGCATCGTCCTACTCCGAGGATGCATATGTTCCGTAGATCCATGGCTCGCTTCGTCACGCGCGCGATGCACCACTTCAGAATTAGTAGTGTGGCCACGCTTGCATTCGCACATGCCAGCACTACCCACGGCGGATTAGTAGTCAGTTGGCCATTCGACCAACGGACTATGAACTCAACCCAGAACCTCGGCAGCACTTCGCTGGTCAACACGGTGCACGGGCGATGGGCGCGCGGCGCTACAAAGCCCCGCAAAGATCGTTCCATCCGCTTCCGTAACTTTGACAGCACTGCAAATCACGAGCGCTCCGGGCAAGAAGGAATTGGCTTAGAAATCAGTGAAAATGACTATGAAAGCCTTGCAGTGACATGGAAACACAAAGTGAGCGCGCGTGGCAGTGCTTGGGGGCAGGTGCAGTATTCCGTCGGCTCTTCTGGCTTCATCAGCGATGGACTGCTGAACGAGGGCGTGTTCCAAATGACCCGCAAGCGGAAGTTCATATCAATGGCATGTGATCTTGCGGCGATTGGCGCGCTTCCGAGTGGAACGTCATTCCGTCTGCAAATTGTGGCAATCACTCATCCCGTGAGTGGCGCGTATGCGACCGTTCGAGGTCGACCGTATCGCGCACGCAGTTGGTGGGCCGTGGACAACATTGTTCTCACTGGAACATCGGTCCATATCCCATCGCCCGGAGTGCTTTCACTCGGCATCATTGCCCGTTGTGCGTTTGGCAATACGCGCCGCCGACGTTTCGCATCAATTGATCGCGGATGAATCCCTGCAACAGTGCACTGATTCACGAGAGATATGCCAACTGAAGCACTCCTTCATTGAAATTCACTGCGCCCAAGGCAATCATGTTGGCTCCACGCAGTTTCGGAACTCATTTGACCGCCCCTACTCCCTGAAAGATCCATCATGAACTACACCCGCCCTACCACACGTGCGGTTACCACAGTCAATGCACATCTGCGTCTTGCACCTTTCGTGGTCATCACCTCGGCGTGCGTGTTTGCTGTGTGCGGTACCGCATCAGCAGGCGTGGTCACGGAATGGACATTCGATGCCCGCAGTTACGAAGCCACCGCTGGCACGGGTAGCGCTAGTGTCTTTGGCACGACGCTGATGGGTTGGCAGACGGGAGCATCTGGCGCCGGGGCGGATGGTGCGCTGCGAGTCACCGGGTTCTCTGCCCCCAAGGCCAAGGGCAACCCCCTGCGCGGCTTGTCTCTGACCACCTGCACCGATGGATGGGAAGCTCATGAGTTGACCTGGCTCCAACGCGTTGACGCCCGCGCCAGCGCCTATGGTCAGCTTCAGTACTCCATCGATGGCGCCAATTTCACGTCGGTTGGCCTTGCAAACAACGGACGGTTCCGAATTGGCACGGTTGGGGAATACCAACAGGTTGGCTTCGATCTTTCACACATCGAAGAGGCAACCGACAACCCCGACATTGCGTTCCGGATTGTGGCTGTGAAGGATCTCTCCGGTAAGCGATTTGTGACCAATTCACGCCGCGGCTACCAAGCCAAGGCAGGATGGACCCTTGATCAGGTGGTGCTTTCCGGTAGCGAGTTGCCAAGCGGAGCCATTCCAGCCCCTGGCGCCGCCGTACTCGCCGCACTGGCCGGTGGACTCGGTGGACGGATGGGACGACGCCGGGATCGCCTCTCGTGACGCATCTTTCTATGGGAACTGCTCACATCAACCGATATGCTCCCTCGGACCTGATCCGAATTGGAGCGTCGCACGATGACATTGAAGCAGATCCCGATATTCGCGGCTTTAAAGGTTTGGACAGTCTTGGCGGTCCTAGCCGCCTTCGCCCTGCCCCCGTCCGTTGCGCTTGGTGCACACGCAGACCGCGCAGCGCGGACGACTCAAGCGCCGCCGTCGCTCGGCGCGGCAATCCAGGCCGCCGTGGAGGCAAGCGGGCTCAAGAACGCGGCCATCGGCGTGAGCGTGCGAGAGGTCGGTTCAGGCGCGGCGATCGCTGACCTGAATGGCGGGCGACTGATGACGCCTGCAAGCAACATGAAGGTGCTGACCACCGCTGCAGCCCTCCGAGCCTTAGGCGCAGACTGGAAGTTCAGCACCCGCTTAGTACGCAGCGGCGACCGGCTGACTGTGATTGCTGACGGTGATCCATCGCTTG
>JBIKQN010000171.1:0-4554 GCA_044349615.1 Phycisphaerales bacterium | reverse complement strand
CCATTCCTGCGCGCTCCACAGCGTGTGCCGGAATCAAAGCCATTGCGGGAGCAGTTGCGGGATTTCCAGCAGTCCAAGGTGCACTTTGCGGTGGTCGTTGACGAGTTTGGCGGTACGGCCGGCATCGTCACCATCGAAGACATCATTGAGGAACTCGTTGGCGAAATCCGCGACGAGCATGAGCCGATCACGGATGTACAGCCTGTTGTCCGCACCCTTGAAGATGGTTCCTTTGAGGCAAGCGGCCGCGTTGCCATTGCAGAGATCAACAGTGCCCTCGGCATTGAGATTCCTGAAGACGATGGCTACGAGACAGTTGCCGGATTCGTCCTTGCACACTTTGGATCAATTCCGAAGTCGGGCGATGCGTTTGAATCGCATGGAACTCGCTTCGAAGTGGCCGAGGCTTCGCCCACTGCAGTGCTTCGAGTGCGTGCGCGCAGAACGAGCATATCTGCCTGACACGTGGGATCAGTCGAACTCGTCACCGCGGAAGGTGCTAGCTAGATAGGCATTGCGCACCGCAGGATCATTGATGATCATCTTTGGATCGCCGTCCTTCAGGTTGCGGCCCTCGTGGATGATGTATGCGCGGTCGCAGATACGCAGCGTCTGTTGAACGTTGTGATCGGTGACAAGCACGGAGATTCCTTCAGAGGTGAGTTTGCGCACTTCCTCTTGTAAGTCCTCGACTGTGTGCGGATCAACTGCAGCAAATGGCTCATCAAGCATCAGGATCTTTGGGCGATTGATCAGTGCGCGCGCAATCTCAAGGCGCCGCCGTTCGCCGCCCGAGCAGGTGCGCGCTTCTTCACGAGCCTTGTGCTCCAAGTGAAACTGAGCCAAGAGTTGCGCCGCGCGTGTCTTGCGCTCAGCCTTGGTCAGCGGCTGGAGTTCCAAGACCGCCAACAGATTGTCTTGGCACGAAAGGCGTTGGAACACTGATGGCTCTTGTGCTAGATACCCCATCCCAGAGAGGGCATGTCGATACATGGGGAGCATGGTCACGTCCCTGCCGTTGAAGGTCACTCGACCAGCCTCAGGGGTGATCATGCCGATGGTCATTCGGAAACTGGTGGTCTTGCCGGCACCGTTACGGCCAAGCAGCCCAACAATTTCCCCTTCACCAACAGTGAATGCCACATCATCGACGACTCGTCGTCCGTTGTAACTCTTCACAAGCCCTTCGACTTCTAGGAGCGGCATCCCGGAAGTGTATTACACTCTTCGCATGCGCCTGATGCCTTCAGTTCATTCTGGGTTGATTGCCCCGTGCGCGGCACGATCTTCCCGCGCGGTGCTGGCCGTCTCTGGGCTGGCGCTTGCTGCGCTCATGCTCACTTCTGGCTGCGTTCGTCGGGAGATTGAGGTGACAACCACGCCTCCGGGTGCGCTTCTTACCCTCAATGGTCGTGAGATTGGTCGAACCCCCACCCGCATTGAGTTCACCTTTGACGGCATGTACGACGTCCGCCTGAAACTGGCGGGCTACGAGTCAGTGGCTGGTTCTGGCGATTCTGACATGCCAGTCTGGGATTTCATGGGTGCTGATTTGGTGGCAGAATTGGTTCCCACCGACATCCACCGCTTAGAACGCTGGCACTTTGACCTTGTTCCCGACGACGATGCCAACGCCACGTTGCGGCACCGCGCGGAGGCAGCTCAGCGCTATGTTGACGCGTTGCCAGTGGTTGCGCCGGACGCACCGGCTCCCGCGCCAACGGCAACACCTGAAGCGAAGAAAAAGAAGAAGGCATCAGAGCAGGGCAATCCCTGACAGCGCGTCAGGGCAATCCCTGACAGCGCGTCTGCGTGTGCTGCACGCCGGTGATGCTCTCACGCCGCGCTGATCACATACGCGTTCGCTGATCACAGATGCCGTCAGCGATGGCGCGCAGCAGAATGGCATTCAGCCGTTCGTTCCCGGCAGGCCATGCGTAGCGTGTTAAGTGATCCACGCGCTCCCATACACACTCAGCAGAAGCGATAGCACGAGGCGCCGAACTGCCATCACTTATGAATGCCACCAGCGTCAGTGCAAGGAAGCGCTCGCTTGCCATGTGAGGATCGTTCTGCTCGACTCGCCCAAGTACCAACGCAGTGGTGGCATTCACTGTGATGCCGGTTTCCTCGAAGAGTTCCCGTGCTGCAGCATGTGCGGGCTGTTCGCCATCATTGCACTTGCCGCCAGGAAACTCCCAGAGATCACCGCGCACAGCAGCTGCATGACGACGCGCGATCAGCACTTCAATGTGTGTTCCGTTGCGGCGTAGCAGTGCAGCCACCGCAATTTCAATGCGTTGTTCATGTGTCATTGTTGGTGCGCTCGCATTTGTTTGCGCTGCCAGGTGGTGACCAACACGGCTTCCGGCCACCTGAAATCCACCCTCCGGTGACCGGCCAGTGACCCCGCCTGACCGCCTAACCGCCCGCCAGAGTTATCCTCCACAGGGGTCCGGGCAAGGTCCGAGGGCGGTTCTTGGGTCATGGGAGGGGGTGCTCGGCGGAGCGGGTTTCCGAGTGCTGAAACTTCGTGAAATTCGCAGGGTTTCTAGGGTTACTGAGCATTGATCCCCCGGCGGTTGGGACGATACTACGCATCTGGCCTCTGGGGGTGTCAGCACACAATCTTCTTCGCGTTCTCGCTTCGGCGAGGCCGTCGAACTGCCACCGTCGGACGTGTCGGAGCGTCCGACGGTGGTGCTTTTGGAACTCTTCATCGCACACGTGGGCAGCGCCACCCACATAATGCGTGCATGAATGGCAATCGCTTCACCTGGCAACTGATCCGCTCGCTGGGCATCGCTGCTGCAGCCACGTCGTCACTGCATGCCATGGCAGGAGAGCAGGGCGTGGTTGATGCACTCGCCTTGTACGCATTGCAGCCGGCCACCACTGCGCTGACGGCGCCGCCATCCTCATCGGACCCCGCGCTGATTGCACCCGCTGCGTCTGATGCTTCAAAGCCTGCAGTTCTGCAAGAACAAGCGCCCGCTGACGCATCTAGTCCGGCAAATCTTCCAAAGGCGAATCTTGCTGTGCCACGCTTTGGTGCCAAGGATTCATGGCGCCTGAATCTTGAAGGCGAATGGATGGCTGACTTTCAAGATGCCAACGAGGTGCAGGGTCGTATCGGTGCTGCGTGGTTCTTCGTTGACAATGCAGAACTCGCCTTGTACGGGACTGGTGGCTACGTCTGGCAGCCGGGCGAAGATGCGGGCACGTACGGCATTGATCTTGAAGCACGCTGGCACTTTCTTGCCCGCGAAACATGGTCACTCTTTGGCAGTATTGGCTGCGGTGTGATGGGTTCCACCGCATCCGTGCCTTCAGATGGCTCAGAATTCAACTTCACCCCAAGTATTGGCGCTGGAGCCACCATGGAGGTTGCCGAGAACACCCGGCTTTACATGTCTGCACGGTGGTTTCACATCTCAAACGCTCAGACCTACGCAGACAACCCAGGCCGAGACAACTTGGCTGTTTGGTTCGGGCTGAGCTTTGGCATGTGAATTACTTGCGGTAACCCTGTGGATGTGATTGCATCCACTTCCACGCGCTCTCCACCATCGGCGCAAGTGTCCGGTGCCGCGGTGACCACTTGAGTTCTCGCATGATGCGTGTGGGGTCAGAAAGCAATTCTGGCGGATCGCCATCGCGTCGTTGTGCCACGCTCACTGGAATAGGGCGACCCACCACGCGCTCGCATTCGGCAAAGACTTCACGAACGCTGAAGCCATGGCCAATGCCAACGTTGTATGCCTCGCACGCATGCGGCTTCAACGCATGCAGTGCATCCACGTGCGCACACGCGAGATCCTCAACATGCACATAGTCGCGAATGCATGTTCCGTCGGGAGTTGGATAGTCGGTTCCGAAGAGTTGGAGCGCCGGACGCAGACCAAGTGCAGCCTGCAGTGCAGAAGGCACCAAGTGTGTCTCTGGATCATGATCTTCACCAAGTAGCCCGTCAGAGGCAGAACCCGCCACATTGAAGTAGCGAAGCATGGTTGCACCAAAGGCGCGGTCATCCTTGCGTGCGGCGGCCACTTCGTCGCGAATCATGGCCTCGCAGGCAAGCTTGCTGGCGCCGTAGGGATTCACGGGTCGCTGCGGCGTTTCCTCAGAGATTGGCATGTGCTCAGGGGCGCCGTACGTAGCGGCTGTTGAAGAGAACACGAGTCGTTGGGTTCCGGCAGCCCGCATCGCCTCAAGCAGGCTGCTTGTGCCGCCCACGCCGCAACTCCAGTACATGGCCGGCTGCGCCACCGATTCGCCAACCAAGGTGTACGCCGCAAAGTGCAGAACGGCATCGGGACGTTCCTCGGCAAGCAGTGCTGCTAGTGGAGCGCGTTCGCGGAGATCTAGTTGTGCGAACCGGAGTCGTCCCTGCGCAACGCTTGCAAGGGCATCAATGGCACCTTGGTGACCGCGCACGAGTGAGTCAACGGCAACGACGCGCGTGGCGCCACGTGCCAGTAATTCACGCACGGTGTGTGAACCGATGTAGCCAGCCGCGCCCGTAACGAGGTACTTCATGGCGGGGGATGTTAT
>JBIKQN010000169.1:0-4577 GCA_044349615.1 Phycisphaerales bacterium | reverse complement strand
CGGCGTAGCTGGTCACGATGGTGTCGGAACTCACGGGATTGGACAGAAGCAGCACGTTGTCCAAGCGGTTGTTACTGGTGGGGGTGGTGGCGAGGCTGAATGTGCACTTCAGGTAAGCATCAGCCGCACCGTCGATCGCGGTCAGCGCAGCGAGCGTCTTCACTGCGAAGGTCGTCGTGAAGGGGGTGATGACGTCGATATCAGTCCAATCAACTCCGTTGATGCTGTACGCCCACTGGTGGGTGGTAAAGCCCGAGGTTGCGCCCGAGGTACGCGTGGCGTAACTCAGGGTGACGCCCTGGACGGCGGCCATGGAGAACTTGAAAGTCACTGACTGACCATTCGCTGCGCTGCCCACCAAGGCGAGGCATGACGTCAATGAGGTTGCTGGGTCAAGACCGTTACCGCCGGCAGCAGTGCCGGTGGCGTTGAGACCGGTTCCGGTGAACGAGTTGAGCTGTGTGGCTTGCGCCCAGTCGCTCGATCCGTTGGTGCCGTCGAGGTACATGGTTCCAACGCCAGCGTTCGACTTGTACAACTTTGGCGTGTTCGGCGATGCGGCTGTGGCCGTTCCACCATTGGCGTTCGATGTCGTCTGGTAGTCCCAGCCTGCAATCACGGTGCCGCTGGTGGCGGTGACGATGTTGCGCGAAATGTACGGTCCGCAGGTGTTGGGGCTGTACCACCAATCCTGGCCAGTGAGTGGAGCGGCGCCGTTCGATTCCTTGAATGCAACGCTGTCGAGGATGGCGGTCCACGGAGTAATGTCAAGAACACCGTCGTCGTTGGTGTCAAGGTCTTGACCGCCGGAGCCGTCGCGAGTGAAGGCCGTTGGGTTCGTTGCGGTCGGCGCGCGCGTTTCCCAAGTGTCCGTACCCGAGTAGTCGCTGACAAGCAGGTAGGTCTGGTTCTCGTCACCCTCGATCTGTGTGTTTGTGGGAGCCGTTGCAGTCGTATCACCCGCGTTGAGCGGCCACGGGAGATTCGTAGCGCTCTGATCAATGGCGAACGGGAAGGGAAGTGCGGCGTTGCCCGGATTGTGGAGTACCAAATAGCCATTCGCGCCGATCACCGTGCCCGCGGGGAAGGTGTACTTCCACTCAACGGCGCCACTCTTGGTGGCGGTGGGGACGAGTGGAGGTGTGGCAGTCGCAGTGCCGTCGCCAAGGATGAGGATGGTGAGACCGGCCATCGAGGCGCCCGGTGTTCCCTTGAACTCGATGTACTCAGCGTTGTTGCTACCGGTGCGAATCTCATTGAAAGTGATTGACTGCGCAAGGGTGGCTGCCGTCATGCTGAGGGCGGCGGTGCCCATCATCGTGATGAATCGCATCGTGATAATCTCCAGGTATGGCTTGTAATAACGTCGAGTGCCTGCCGTTTACAGAGCTAGGCTGACAACGAGTCTAACTCGACAGTACAGAAACGCACACAACACTTGGATGGTTCGCTCAACATGTGGTTACTCGGACGTTATTTTCGTGTTAAGGCAAGACTCGGGTGGGTCATGGCGGCTGTGTTCACGGTCATTCTCTGCAGCATTCTGGGGTGGGCGATGCAGGTTTGGCCGGGCTTTCCGCAGGGGCGCGCCCAAGATCTTGGGTTCAATGCTGAGCGCGCCACCGTGGATTTACAGGCATTCATTGGTGCGGGCGAGCCCCGTGTTGCCGGTACCCCCGGGGCGGCCGCCGGGCGGGACCGGCTGGTTGGCCTTCTTGCCGAGTCGGGGTTGTCCGTCGACCGTCATGCCATGCGAATCGAGCGCCGGGCGGGGGGACTTGACCTTGAAAATCTCCTGGTGCGGGTGCAAGGCCGGAATTCGGGTCCAGCCTATTTATTGGTGGTTGCCCATACAGACAGTGCGCCCGGCGCACCTGGGGCATCCGACGACGGCGCTGGCGTAGTGGCCGCCTTGGGCATTGCTCGAGCGCTTCTTGCTGATCCGCCGAAGCACGATGTCCTCTTTCTCTTTGCGGACGGCGAAGAGCGTGGGCTCTTGGGTGCGCAGGCATTTGTAGCACACATGTCTCAATCGCCGCTCACCGCTTCGCTTCGGGCGGCCGTCAATATGGACGCGCGAGGAGCCAGTGGTCCTGCCTTTATCTTTGAGACGGGACCACAGACGGCGTGGCTTGCAGAACTCATTGCAGAGCGCGTGCAATCACCACGAACGAATTCACTGATGGGAGTTGTCTACGGTGCAATGCCTAATGGCACTGACTTTTCGGTGTTCTTGAAGGAGGGCATGACGGGATTCAATATCGCCTTTCTTGGCGATGTTGCTGCCTATCACACGCCGCTCGACACGATTGAAAGGCAATCACCGCATTCACGCAACCACATGGGACGCACCGGCCTTGCCTTGGTGCGTGCCCTTGATGAGCGCTTGCCGGCAGGAGAAGTTCCACCTGATCGCGCGGTGTTTGGTGACGTGCTTGGCCAATTCATCGTGCGATGGCCGGAACAGTGGACGCTTGCGATGGTGATCGCCAGTGCACTTGCAGTGGCGGCGGTGGCTGCATGGAGTGCAGTGCTTGCCGGTGGAGCAGAGCGCGTACGTACGCCAGGTAGAGGAGCGGCGCTTGCGCTCCTTGCAGTGTTTGTAGAACTCTGCGTTATTGCCGGGATTGGTTGGGGATTTGCAGCCGTCACACGCGGTGCTGGACTCACTATGGCGAGCGCAGGAACCCGGCTGCATGTCCTGAATGCACTGCTCTTGGTGGCTGCCATGGCCATGGCAATCGGTATGGGTGCATGGCTTGTGCGTCGACGGATTGATCCCTGGAGTGCGTTGCTCGGCGCGTGGGTTCCATGGTGGGCACTTGCAGGCACGGCCGCAACCATCTTGCCAGCGGCATCGTTTCTCTTTGTACTGCCGGTGGTTTCGCTGGCGCTCGGAACAGTGGCGACGGCTTTGGCGGGCAGACTTGCTGGGAGTCGCGGTGTTGATGCGCGTCCAGTGGCGTTCATTGGCCTAGTGGTGGCAGCGGTTGTGCTCCTGCCGATGGAGCCCGCATTTGTTGACGCTCTGGGGTTTGAGTTCGGCTGGCTGAATGGCGTGCGCGCGGCGCTGCTGGGAATAACGTTTGTTCCACTGGTGGTCGCCGCATGGCAGCACACGGGTGATGCCGGCACACAACTTTCAAAGGACATCCTTGCATGACGAGTGCTTCAACACAATTTCGTATTGCGGCGATTGCCGAAGCCTGGTCATGGGCTGGTCTCTTGGCTGGCATGTACTTTAAGTACGGAGCCATGAATAACCCGATTGGCGTGAAGATCATGGGCCCGATTCATGGAGTGCTCTTTGTGATCTATGTCATTGCCGCACTACGCCTCGCGCGAGAGGCACGCTGGGGTATTGGCGTGACTGCACTAGCGCTCGTCGCGTCGCTACCACCGTTTGCAACATGGCTGTTCGAGCGATGGATGCTCAAGCGGAGTTGAGGGACAGGCGAGTGCTATCGCGCGCGGCCAGGGGCAGCCTTTAAAAGCGAAACAGCCCTGACTGAACGCCAGGGCTGTTTCAAGCGCGACCGGGAGGGCTCGAACCTCCAACCTTCGGTTTCGTAGACCGATGCTCTATCCAATTGAGCTACGGTCGCGTGTCCGTCTGCATTGCTGCAGGAGGAGGGGAGATTATAGCGAATTTGCCGCCCCGAGGGGTGCTGAATCGGTGCTTACTTCTCGACCGATTGTGCCACGGTCGCCTGCTTGTCAAGGTCCGTGCGCGCCGCGGCTGCGGCCTCGCCCTTCAGTTGATTGGCAAAGAACGGCAGTGCAATGCACCCCGCCGCAAAGATCAGCGCGCTGAGCCGTGGCCAGACGGATGGGACTGGTGAGACGCCTTGCGTTCGTGGCGTTGGCTCTTGCACGAATGGCATCGCCACCAATCGCAGGTAATAGAACGCAGCCACGCCGCTGTTGAGGGCCATGATCACTAAGAGCGTTCGCTGGTGGCTTTCGGCACTTGCAACGAAGATGTCAAGCTTGCCCCAGAACCCAAGGAGGGGCGGAATACCTGTCAGACTCAGTGCGCCAATGGCAAGCGCCGCTGCAACCATGGGCGCACGCACGCGCAGGCCCGCAAGGTCATCAATCGAATCCACTTCATGCCCGTTGCGTTCGATGGCCGCGAGCGCGCCGAAGGTTGCAAGGTTGGCTACGCCATAGGTCAAGAGATAGAGCAGGGTTGCATCAATCCCAATGGTTGGGCCAGCCAGAATGCCCACGAGCATGTAACCGGAGTTGGCAATCGAGCTGTAAGCCAGCATGCGCTTGGCGGAACGCTGCAACAGCGCGCCGATGTTTCCAAGTGTCATGGTGAGGACGGCAATCATCCAGAGAACAGCAGCGATCACTGGTGGGATGCTGCTGTCGCCATTGGCACTCCAACCAACAGTGCCAAGAAGGACGATGAGCGTTACAAAGCCCTGCACCTTGGGCACAAAGCTGATGAACGCAGCCACTGGACTCGATGCACCCTCATAGACATCGGGGGCATAGAAATGCATGGGAACAGCGGCCAACTTGAAGCAGATACCGATCACGGCCAGCAACATGCCAACGATGGCCAC
>JBIKQN010000168.1:0-4587 GCA_044349615.1 Phycisphaerales bacterium | reverse complement strand
CCGCGAGCCGGATTCACTTCCCGGGCGCTTTCTTTCGCAGGGATATCGGGCATCGAGTCCTCGCCAAGGTCGGGCGCAGTTCCGCTGGCGTCCCCGGGCGCGGCTGATATGCGATTCTGACGCAATTAGGTAGTCAGATTGCCTTGATCCCGCATCAGGAGGCGAGTAACCTGCGTATGGACTTTGAGAATGGCCATTAGGAGGCGCCTCCTTGGCCTGTGTAGTTACCTAAAGCCCGCGCGAAGGATCGCCGGGCTGGAGAGTTGACCCATGTTGATCCGTCTTGCCTCAACGGCGTGCGCCGCTGGCATCGTGACTGTGCTCGTCGCCGCCGCTCCGATTATGCCGGAAAAGCGACAGGCTGCTCCGACTGTTGGAACCCTATCGCCCAAGATCGGCGATACGGTCCTTCAATCAACAGTTGTCATTCAACCCACAAATGGACCGGGCCTTGCGCCACGCGCCGTGCGCCCGAAGCAGAACTCCGCCGACATTCAACTGCCAGAGGATCCAATCTCGGGTCGTCCGCAGTGGAACGGCAAACTTGGCGTCAAGTTCCGCGATGACCTCAAAGTTCGCGCTGAGCGGATTTCAGGCACCACCGTTCGCGATGCAAATGGTCGACCCATTCCCGAAGTGACTGAGATCTTGGCAGGATTTGGCGGATCAGTCCGCCAAGCATTGCGCCGCACGCCAGAAGAACTCCGCGCCCTTGAAGTGCGCGCAGAGGGCATCAGCAAGATGGCTCAGGCAGATCTGGCTGGCATCGTTTACGTGGATGTTCAGCCCGAGAAACTCGTTGACGCGGCGCGCGCGCTCAACGATCTTGCCATTGTTGAATGGGTTGAAATTGAACGCATCGTCATGCCTGATGGCGGCGGAACGAATCAAGCTCAACAGGATGGCTGCGGAGCCAACGGTCCCGGCGATGGAACTGGTATCACCAACTGCTACACGCCGTCTCCTGACAGCCGTTGCTCCACACTGGGCGGCGGACAGGGGTGCAATGACGTTGCTGGATGCACCGCGCCGGATGGCTCCCTGCCAGCATGCCGTTACGGATGTAACAACACGATTTGCTGCGAGACGATTGGCGCACTGCTCCCTGGTTGCACCGATGGTGAAGGCGCGCAAGGCTGGGACGCCGTATGCGCCACCTACGCAAACATCTTCTGCACGAGCACGGTCTATGACGCCAGTCCGCCGATTCAAGGCGGAGCAGGCTCTGCCGTATCTATTCCAAGCACCTACAAGTACGACCCATGCTTTGCCATGCGTGGTCCAGTAAATCCAGTGCCAAGTCCGGATGTCTTGGTGTACGGAATCGTTGAAACTCCGGTCCCAGCCCCAACGGTGACGAGTCAGTTACTGACGTACCTGACTGACGCGACAACTGGCGAGTTCATCTCTGGATCGTTGGTTCCGGTGCCCTACCCAACATCTTCGGTCAGCGATGAAGCACGACCGTTCACTGATGTTCCACAGCAAGCGCTCCCGGACCCAAGCCTTGAGGGTGCCTACCTTGCCTTCTCGACCGGCTGCTTCTTGGAGCACACCTTTGGCGGCTGCAACCAAGTCAGTTGCTGCGTCTATGTGTGCCGCACTGACCCGTCGTGCTGCGTCATTGAGTGGGACGACAGTTGCGTCGCTATTGCCCAGAACTCGCCTGAGGGTCTTACGCTCGGCAGACCCTGCACCACCCAATCTCTTCCAACTGACGTCTTTCCTCCGGGAGGAACCACCCCGTTGCTCACAGCGGGTCAGCGTGAAAATTTGGACGGCAGTCTCGGTAACACGCGCGGCTACCAGAACTACATGTTTGGCGATGCTGTCCTTGGACCATTTGACACGCTTCCTCCGACAGCGCCCGGCAGTGCTCCCCTGAGATACCCGCTTGCTGCTCCAACTGTGAACGGCGGAATCCCTCCCGGCGACCTTGAGCGACGTGACCCGGCATCGAGTCTCGGAACGCTCGCAGTCATCAATTCCGGCTACCGCGGAGGTGGTCTTGACCTCCAGGGATACGAAACCTTGGTCGCACAGCTTGGTATTAATCCAGCTGAGAATGGGCGCGGCCAAAATGTCGAAGTTGCCGTCATTGAGCATTCTGCCTTTGTGAATCACGAGGATCTCATCAACGTTGTGACGCCAGAGCCGAATCAGACTCAGGTCCTGGTGATTTCCCCCCCACTTGATCCTAATCACGGCACCGCCGTCTTGGGAATCATTGGAGCTGAACGCAACAGCATCGGTATCACCGGAATTGCTGACGGCGCTGATCTAAGTTTCTATCCAATCGTGAGCCGCGAAGAAGGCTCTCGTCTTGAGAATGCCTACACGAACGCCCTCATTGCGCTTCAAGAGGGTGACGTCATCAATATGTCGATCGGATCTGGTGGCGGCAACACCGTTGTTGCAAGTCCGCTCATGTTCGATTTGGTGACCACTGGAACCAACGCAGGAATTACCACCGTGATCTCTGCTGGAAACGACGCGGTTCCGGTGATCACATCGCCGGCTGGCGCGGGCGGCGACTCGGGCGCAGTCATCGTTGGCGCGTGTTGGCCTGGATTCCAGGTTGGTCAGTTGTCAACCGAAGTGTCAATTCCTGGACCCTTCCCTGGTAACGGTTACTGCCGCCTGAACTTCTCAAACTTCACCAGCAACGAAAATAACACTGGCAACGTCACTCTCTCAGGTTGGGGTACCGGCGTTACAAGTACGGGTTACGGCGATCTATTCAATGGCACCAATGCATCGGATGATCCACTCCAACGCGACAAGCTCCGAAGTTACACGGCCGTATTCAACGGCACGAGTGCTGCTGCACCGATCATTGCTGGATGGTGTGCTCGTCTCCAAAGCTTCTCTATTGCCTGGTTTGGAGCCCCATTGCCACCACGGGTACTGCGCAATGCCATCAGCACGCAGGAAAATATCTTCCAGCAATGCGGCATTGACTACGACTCCCCACAAATGCCTGGCTATCCAGAAGACGGCGAACCGAACGTAGGTGATATTGACCTGCAGATTGAAGGCGCCATCGTCGCCCCAATCGGCGGATTCCCACGCGCAACCAATACCGTGTCGTGGATTGTCTCCAATACCTTCGGCGGAACGCCGGTGGCCTACGACATCATCACTGGCGTGTATGAAGGTGGCTCGAACTTCTCAGTGCGCCAGCTCGACGGCAATGCCCTGCGCATTGGTGCAGAACGACGCAGAGCCGGTTCGCGCGGAAACGGTTACGGATCGAATCTGTTCTACCCACTTGGTGGCGGCACAACGGATTTACAGTTGCAGGTTTCATCGCTCGGATCGACTGAGAATGTCACCTCCATCGGACTGGTCTCCAATTCCAGTGTGTCGTGGAACCTTCCAGTGTTGGAGGTGGTCTACTTCTATAACCACCGCCTGAACCGCTGGATGGCTGCTGGGAGTGCATCACTCTCAACAGTGGGCGGGGGCGGAGCGTTTACTATCCCAGGCAACATTACTGACTACATCTTGTCGAACTCCACTGGTGGATCGACCGCCTATGCGCGTGTCTATACCTGTGGCCTGACAAGCTCGGGTTACAGCGTCTTGCATGATCTGCTTGGGTTTGCCATCGGGGTTGACATCTTCAACCCAGGCGGCGGCATCGCCCCGTAATGGCGATTCTGACTGAGAACTAAAGTTCTTTCTGCCCCCGGCCATCTGGCCGGGGGCTTTCCTTCCCGGATTTCGTGCCGGAATGTCGCGTCGCGCATACATTTCTTTCCGTGTCCAATTCTCATTCCCAACCTCCAACCTGCAATCCAGAGGCCACCGCGCGGCTTTCTGAAGCGCACCAACGCTTTATCGAGCTCTGGGGTCAGATGGCTTCCTCATGGGGGGTGCCACGCAGCATGGCTGAGGTTCACGCCCTGCTCTTTGTGGAGGGGCGACCAGTGAACGCTGATGAATTGGTACTGCGCCTTGGTATCAGCCGCGGTAACGCCTCAATGACAGTCCGCACCCTGGTGGACTGGGGCATCGTGCAGCGCAGCAACAATCGATCCGATCGCAAGGACTACTTTCAAGCCGAGCAAGATGTGCTGACCCTCTTTTCCACGATCATCAGAGTACGGAAGCAACAGGAGGTGGATCCGCTTCTGGCACTTGTGGAAGAGTGCCGGACTGTTGTCGCGCGGGTTCCTCGCAGTGGCCCTGATCAAGAGTCAGCCAAGCGGGCCTGTGAGTTTGAGCACAAGCTCGATGACATTCACTTGTTTGTTTCCTCCGCAGACGCACTCGTCACCCGATTCCTTTCCCGCGATGGTGGAGGTATCGGCGCACTCTTCTCAGTTCTGGAGTCCAGGCGATGACCATAGCACCACCATGCCCCGCAACCCAGCATCCATTTCATAGTGCCCAGGTGGCACGGCTCGAGATCGCTTGGACCGTCAGCGCCGAGGCCCTCGATGGGCAGCAGTCCTATGCGTCCGCCGTGTTGCACCTTGAGTGCACGTGGGAATATGACAGAGACCACTCCGACCCACAAGCATCGGTGGAGTGCACGGCGATCATTGATCGCGCCGGAAAGCTCACCACTGTGCCTATCCC
>JBIKQN010000167.1:0-4593 GCA_044349615.1 Phycisphaerales bacterium | reverse complement strand
CGCGCTGCTTGAGCGTAAAGGCCGCGGTGGGATGTGCCGCCCACAGGGCGCCGAAGCCCAGGCGGCCGCGCATGCGGACGCCGCGGACCGGGCATCGCCCGGGACGCACCGTGGCCATGAAGCGAAACAGCGCGGCGCCTCTGGGCGCCGCGCTGCTTGAGCGTAAAGGCCGCGGTGGGATTTGAACCCACGAATAACGGATTTGCAATCCGTCCCCTTAGGCCACTTGGGTACGCGGCCGGCCGAAGTCGTATAGTGGCACAGCACTCGCTCCGCGTCAACGCGAACGGCGATCCACACCGCCAAGATTGCCACGAATCACTCACTTCTACCCCTTGGAATGATCCCAACGAGACCAATCCTCCCCTCTGTACTGCTTATCGCCCTTGCAGGCAGCCCCTGCATGGCCCAAGTAGGTAGTGGCCAGCCGAACCCATTCGGCCGTAACGGGATGGTGCCAACCAGTCCAGAAACACAAAGCACCGCGAGTCCAGAGCTCCTGAAGCGCGCAAAGACTGATACCCCGCGTGTGCAATCCGACTCACCGGTCCTCAGTGAAGGAACATTCCTTGCGAGCGTCAAAGGTTTCTTTGCGCCTTCCCTCCGAGAGCCTGGACTGCTGACATTCCGCCTCAATGATCGCATGGTCACGAACGCGCAGCGATCGCTCTTTGTGATCCCCTGTGATCCAGCTGATGATGTGAAGGCGATACTTGACGATCCGCGCGCTGACTCACCAACGCTCTTTGAGGTCACTGGCTCTATCTATGAATGTGACGACCGTGCATATCTCCTGCCGATCTCGGTGGTAGCGCTTCGCGCCCCACCAGCACCGGGAATGCTTGCACGAACTGCACCAACTGAGCTTCGTCGCGCGGCGCCACGGCCAGAAGGGGCGCGTCCACCGCAGATCAATGCATACTCAGATCTTGCTTCCGCAGATCTTGAGTCGACGCCAACGCGCCATGCACCTACCGATCGCCTTGCACACGAACCAAATCCAGCGATCTTCGCCGGACTTGATGATGGCTTTGCTGATTCGCTTGAGAAGTCGCTGGATGCTGGAATTGCAGCAAGCGGCATGGGCATTGCCGTGAAGCGTGATACGGTGCAACACGACCGCAGACTCTTGCTACCACCAGCCACGCGCTTTCAAGAGCGCCGCGCATCGGTGTTGCGCGACCCACTCACGGGAGTCTGGCGAGCACGGCTAGACACTGCGCGCGAAGGTCTCGGCGCACGTGATGGCTCGGAAATTTCGATGGAAATACTGCCAACGAAAGCGCTAGAGAAACTTGAGAAGTTGATTCGACAGCGCCCCATCGACACTACTTGGCTCCTGAGCGGCGAAGTAGTCGTCTCAAAGGAGCGTAATTACCTACTTCTAACGCGTGCGATAGCCAGTCCGGTCCACAAGTTCATGTCGCCATGACCACGTGACACCATAACGCGCAACCCGTTACGCTTGGCGCCAACATGGCAACCAAGAAGTACCCCACAGCAACGATCGAAACAGAGCACGGCACTATTGAGCTTGAGCTCTGGGATGACGTTGCTCCGAACCATGTTGCCAACTTTCAGAAGCTCGCCAAGCAAGGCTTCTATCTTGGCACTGGATTCCACCGCATCATTCCTGGCTTCATGATTCAGGGCGGATGCCCCAAGGGTGATGGCACTGGGGGACCGGAGTGGAAACTCATTGCCGAGTTCAATGATCGTCCGCATGAGAAGGGCGTCCTCTCAATGGCGCGTTCCGTGCACGAGGATTCCGCGGGCAGTCAGTTCTTTGTGTGCCTCGGTAGCGCACCGCACCTTGATGGCAAGTACACGGCTTTCGGCAAAGTGATCAAGGGGATCGAAGCCGTCGACGCGATCGCGGCACTTGAGTGCGCAAATGATCGCCCGGTGGGTGGCATTCCAAAGATGTTGAAGGTCACGGCCTGATTGCAAGATGATCACGTGGAGCATGGGCGAGCCCGTGCATCACGCACACCTAATATCACGGATACCAGTTGGAGAGCAGGATTCCAAGGTCCGCGCCATCGGTCACTCCATCACGATTCAAGTCTGCTGGGCCGGAGCCCCCCCAACCGGCGAGAAGCAGCCCGAGATCGGTGCCGTTGATCTTGCCATCACCATCGAGATCCCCTGGCGTGGCTGATGGCAGCGTGTAAACCACGGTTATTGTTGGATGCCGGGTGATGTCAGCACTTTGACGAGACTCGAAGCGCTTTGCTGTTTCAAGCACTGCTTCGTTTCCAATCATCACCCATCCGTAATTCGTTGCGGGCGTGTTGAGCCATCCTTGCACATCGGCGACCAGCGCGGGCACGTTCGCCCATATGTATGAACCCACGGCGTTCACGCTCTTGGTGGCACTCGCGGTTGGCGCGAAGACGCCACCTGGAACAGCCCAAGAGGATGATGGCCAGAAGTTGTGCGTCCACGTGGCATCATTGACTTCCGGACTCGTGCCGCCGCCGCCGAAAGCGAAGCTTGCTCCCTCGCCCCATGGCGAAAGCATGCGATGCAACTTGCAGTCATTTGCACCAGTACTCGTCTGGCTCATGTAAGCCTTGTAACTCACCGAAAGAATCGTGGAGCCTGCGGGGATTGAGGAGAGATCAAAGCGAACGACCGCGCGACGGAGCGTCCCCGATCCATTGACCCCCACGCGACCACAATAAATGTTGTAGGCGGCGCCCAATGCATACTGACCGCCATCGTTTGGTTCGATGAGCGTCACGTCTGCAACGGATCGAAGTACAGCTGTCTCTGCCATGACTGTGGACGAGATCTGCGCGGCGATTACCGCAGCCATGGCTGCGTAAACACAATGATGACCAAAGGATCGAGGAATCATGTGACTAGGAAGTCTAGGGTCCAATCTGTCCACACCAATAGAGACGCTGACGACTTAGCCCCAATTACCAAGAAGAACAGCTAAGTCGCTGCCACCAACAGACCCATCTTGATCAAGATCTGCTGGACCAGTGCTGCCCCATGCTGCGAGCAGAATGCCAAGGTCCGCGCCGTTCACAATGCCATCGCCATTGAGATCGGAGGGGTTGCCACCACCAATCGTGGCACTCAGCGTGGCAACAACCTGTGCTGTCCGAGCGCCGGGGATGTTCTCGTCACTCACCGTGATGGTGGCACTTGCCGTGTAGGCGCCAGGAGTAAGGCCGGTGGGATTGAATCGCACACGAACGCTGCCTGGCACTGCACCAACGCCTGTTGCCGTGCCGCTCACATAGGTGAATGGACCAGTAGGAATCTGCACTGAGTCAATATCCATGGTTGCCTGATCGGCGGTGAAGCCAAAGTTCGAAACCGGAATCAATGCCTCAACACTTGGTCCGGCAACCGTTGCTGACATTGGAACGGTGAGGGTATTGACATCAGTAGAAGATGAGAACGATGGATTGCTCGTGCGCAGTACCTGGACGCTGACCGACAGTGGAATGCTGGGATTCTGAACTGCTTCGTTGGCGCTTGTCACCGTAGCGGTTCCGGTGCGGAGACCAACGGTCGATGTGACGATTGGCACATTGACGGTCGTGTAGGAAGGCGTGAGCACTGCTGTGCCGGTCAACACGCCAGAGAGAACGCCTGTACCGGTGACGGTGTAGTCAAGCGCATCAACGCCGAATGCACTGTCACCAGGAGCATCGTTCGCAACCCGTACCGGCGCAGTCACCAAAGTTGCACCCTGCACTACTCGCGCGGGGACGGTGCCAAGGACGGCTGTATTCCATGCGGGCACTTGGAAATCCGCCACCACGGCAAGGTGATCCGATGCCGCAAAGAGATTGTCGGCAAGTGCATTCGAACGAACTAGATCGCCCGGGAAGTAATAGTTGTTGCCTGCATTAATGCCAAGGTTGTAATGCTGGCCATCGTTGCCGGGAGCCCGGTAGGTGTTCGCAATGAGGGCCAGACCATTGCCATCCATCAATTGGGCAGAAGGCAACAAGAAATCAAATCGATCATCGCAGCCGCCACCAACCAAACCATCCGCGGCGATGTCTCGCGGGCTCTGCGTGTGCTTCATGGCATTGGCAGCACCGGTCCAATTTGCTTTTCCAAGCGGATCAATGGCTTGGGCATTACCCGGCGCCACGAATGCCTCATATCCAGTCTCTGTGTTGGTGTAGAAGTTCATGTCACCAGCAAAGATCACTCGAACTCCGGCGCCTAACGAATCGGCATTCGTTCGCAGTGCCTGAGCACCGCTACGCCGCAGCTCTTCGTTGGCAGTACCCGTTGATGCTTTGAGATGAGCGCCGTAGACATAGAACTGCGCAGCAGTGGAGGAGTAGCCGTTCAGCTTGAAGAGCCAACGATCACCGTAGCGCCCGGCGCCTGTTGGTATGTCTAGGTGCGCTGAGGGAACCTCTGATAGAAGATCAGTGCGATAGAACGCGGCGCGCGCGCCACCAGAGCCGTCCTCGCCTGCGGCGGAAGTAAATGTGGCTCGAGCGTAAGTCACTCCCGGGGGCGCGGACTGTTGGAGAACCGACTGCAGCGCAGCAATGTCTGAAGAACCAACCTCGCAAAAAACCAAGACACCGGCGGCAGTGGCAAACCCGG
>JBIKQN010000166.1:0-4594 GCA_044349615.1 Phycisphaerales bacterium | reverse complement strand
ACGTTGGGGCTTGGGGGCGGATAGTCGGCCAGCCGGATGGAGCGGAACCACTCGATCGTGCGTGGGATTCCTTCATCAATATTGATCTTGGAATCCCAGCCAAGTTCCTTCTGTGCAAGCGTGATGTCTGGTTGACGCTGCAACGGATCATCCATTGGCAACGATCGATGCTCGATCTGAGCAGCGCAGCCAACATCTCGTGCAACCGCGTGCGCAAGTTCCAACATGGTGAATTCGTTGGGATTGCCCATATTCACTGGACCCGTAAATTCCTCGCGCGAATCCATCATTAAACGGAATCCTTCAATCAAGTCATCCACATAGCAGAACGAACGGGTCTGCGATCCATCACCAAAGATCGTCAGAGCCTCGCCACCAACCGCTTGGCGAATGAAATTGCTAACCACGCGCCCGTCATACGGGTGCATGCGCGGACCATATGTATTGAAAATCCGAACCACTTTGATGGATGTCCCATGCATGCGGCGGTAATCGAAGCACAGCGTTTCTGCCGCGCGCTTGCCCTCGTCGTAACACGCACGCGGGCCAATTGGATTGACATTGCCGCGGTATGACTCTGGCTGCGGATGCACCTCCGGGTCGCCGTACACCTCGCTCGTGGATGCATGCAACAGACGCGCTCCAGTGCGATGCGCTAACTGCAACGAATGCAATGCGCCAAGAACAGAAGTCATCATGGTCTTCACTGGCTCATAGCGGTAGTGACCCGGTGCTGCCGGGCAAGCCATGTTCCAGATGTAATCAACATCGAAATCAAACGGATGGACCACGTCGTGATGCACAAATGTGAAGCCGCGCTTCCCGTCAAGATGCGAAACGTTCTGCCGGTTACCAGTAAACAAGTTGTCAAGGCAGATCACGCTATGACCAGACGCCATTAACGAATCGCATAGATGCGAGCCTAAGAATCCAGCGCCACCTGTAACCAATGATCGAGGCATTTCCCAAGTGTATGCACTTTCCGGATATCACCGCTTGACCGCCGACCTCCGCACGGCGACCATTTACAGTCATGGAGCAAACCCGACTCGTCCTTGGCGCAATGACTGGCACGAGTATTGACGGTATTGATCTTGCCATCGCGCGTATTGAGGGCTCGGGCCTCGCCATGCGCGCGACGCTCGTAGCGGAACGATCTGCTCCACTTGGCTCCCTCGCTGAACGGCTTCGCGCGGCAGCCAACCAACATCCGATGCCCGCGAGTGAATTTGCCGCCATTGCACGCGACTTGGGCGTTCTACATGCACAAGAGTCCATCGAACTTCTTCGTGCTGCTGGCATACCACGCGTTGATCTTGCTGCATTGCACGGACAGACAGTCTTTCACCGACCGCCGGAAAGCTGGCAACTTCTGAATGCACATCCCGTTGCACTTGCACTCCAGTGCGATGTGGTGTTTGACCTCCGCGGCGCAGATCTTGCGCTCGGAGGCCAAGGCGCCCCGCTCACGCCACTTGCCGACTGGATTCTCTTTCGAACCATCCATCAACGCGCCATCATTAACCTTGGTGGCTTTGCAAATGCAACATTTCTTGGAGCAGATGACGGCCGAACACACACTCAGCAAATCTCTGCCATTCGCGGACAGGATCTCTGTGCGTGCAATCAACTACTCGACCACGCCGCACGAATCGCCCTCGGTAAACCCTATGACGCAGATGGCGCGGTAGCAGCTACAGGCACGCGCAACCAATCAGCATTCGCTGAACTCCGTGCGCTCCTCGCCCCTCGCGCCGATGGTCGCAGCCTTGGCACTGGCGATGAGTTCTTTGCCTGGGTTGACCGCCACTCGCTTCAACTTGCACCCGCTGACCTTCTTGCCACGGCAGCCGATGCCACTGGCGATGCCATTGGTTCCGCTCTTCGTACATTCGAAGTTCACGAAGCGGTGGTTTCCGGCGGCGGAGCGCGCCACGCCCGACTATGTGCAGCCATTGAGGGAGCGTCCAACTGCAAGGTGACCTCCTCGGCCCACTTGGGGGTGCCGGTTTCGAGCCGCGAAGCACTCGAATGGGCCATTCTGGGCGCGCTAGCAGCAGACGGACTCGATATTGCGCTTCCGGATGTCACCAAGCGCTCGTCATCTAAACTCTTGCCTTCAGGAACGTGGATTCGCTCCGGCAATTCAAACTCAACACATACCCTGAACACGACCTGAACAAGGTATCGGCACACTGCTCGTCAGGTCTGATCCACGTCCGAATTCATTCCTTAGTAGAGCATTACCACCATGGCAAAGCCATCTGTCTTGATCGTCGAAGACGAGCCCGACATCGCCGAGCTGATTCGTTTCCATTGTGATCGTGAAGGCATGGAAGCCCGAACTGTCGGCACCGGCAAGATTGCACTTGAACAAGTGAAGCGCGAAGTGCCGGATCTGCTGATCCTTGACCTCATGCTCCCCGATGTCGGCGGACTCGAAATCTGCCGCCGACTTAAGCAGTGGCCAGAGACGCGCGAACTTCCAATCGTCATGGTGACTGCGAAGGGCGAAGAGACAGACATCGTGGCCGGACTGGAGATTGGTGCCGATGACTATGTTGTCAAGCCGTTCAGTCCGCGCATTCTGATGGCCCGGGTTCGCGCCGTACTTCGCCGCAAGTTGGATGAACAGCACATCGCTGCTGACAATCGACTTGAGAGACTTGAACGCCGCCTAGTAATCGACCCAGATCGTCATGTTGTCAGCGTCGATGGAAACGCCGTGGAACTGACCGTTACTGAATTCGGCATTCTCAATCACTTGGCACAACGCCCAGGATTCGTTCGGACCAGAGATCAAATCATTGCGGCTGTTCACGGGCGCAATGTCATCCTTTCAAGCCGCACCATTGATGTCCATGTCACCGCTCTGCGCAAGAAACTTGGTGAACTTGCAGGCTGCGTAGAAACCGTGAGAGGCGTCGGTTACCGGTTCGGCGAGACACTCGTTGAGGTCGAGTAACCTGTTACAAATCTATGCAGCCAACCACGGACGCCGCATCCTATTTCGTCCCATTCGTGTTGGCTTCGTTGGCAGCCGCGATCTGCGGAATCCTGCTTGCAGTGAGTATATTTCAGCGCCGGGCTGAGCACCGGCGCATCGCCGCCGCACTCGGGGCGCTCGGTGGTTATGAAACGAATCCCGTACGCGGCGCGCGCGTGGCGGCAGACGAAGCGGTCCGACTTGATGGTGCACTGAATGAGTTACGGGCGATCTTGGCCACTGCTCCCGTGGGAATCGTGGCGCTTGACTCCATCGACCGCATCGTGACCATCAACCCAGCCGCCGTCCGACTCCTTGATGCAGGCGACCGCCCTGCGGAAGGTCGGCTCCTTATTGAAATCGTTCGCAGTCCGGATCTTGAAACTCTTATTGCAAGCGCTCGCGAAACTGGTCGCCGTGCAGAAGCTGAACTGCCGTTCTACGCCGCTACTGGCCCGCGCCGCGCGGGGTGCTCTGCGGTCCCACTCTCGCGCGATGTTGGAACTGCGCAACTTCTCCTAGTTCTTGAAGACCGCACTGAATTGCGCCGTTTGGAAACACTGCGAACAGAGTTTGTTGCCAATGTGAGCCACGAACTGCGCACACCAATTACTTCCATCCGCGGCTACGCCGAGACGCTTGCAGAGAATTTTGAACTTCCGCCCGATGCCGCCCGATTTTCACAAACGATCTCCCGAAGCGCCAATCGCCTCGGCGCCATTATCGATGACCTGCTGCTGCTCTGCTCGCTCGAAGATCCATCAGCCCACAGCGACATCGCTAGCACACCCGTACGGATAGCAGGCATCGTGGCGGAAGCGGTGGAACAGGTGACCCCTGCTGCTCATGAAAAGCGCCTTGCAATTGATGTCTCGGTTGACGCAGCACTGTGGGTCATGGGAAGCGCTGGGCTCCTAGCTCACGCCGTGGCCAATCTTGTCTCGAATGCCGCCAAGTATGGCCCCGCAGACTCTCGGATCACCGTCACTGCCGCTGCTGACGCGGGCTACGCCGTCATTTCGATCACTGATCACGGTCCCGGCATTCCAGAAATTCACCGCGATAGGCTGTTTGAGCGTTTCTACCGAGTCGATCGTGCCCGCAGCCGCGACTCGGGGGGAACTGGATTGGGGCTGGCCATTGTCAAACATGTAGCAATGGTTCATGGTGGCTACGCCGATGTGGAAAGCCGGACAGATGCTAATCACGGCAGTACATTCCGGATTCGTATCCCTCTTGCTACCGACGCTGGAGGCAAGAGCCTGCCTCTGGCAACCATGGCTCCTCAATCGTCCTTCCAAACACAATCTGAACAAAGCTCCGGCACACTGCCCACATCCACCGGTAACCGCCGAACGGCCTAGCGAGCGATGCGTCAAAAACTTCAGTTTGACACTATCTGAACAGGATCCACATGAACTTCAATCGCGTTACAAGCCTCTTTCTTGCCGCCGCTGTTGTTGCGGCCATGGCTGCATCCTCAGCACCCCCCGGTCAAGACACAAAGAGTCTCAAGGGTGCTGTACGCGTTGATGGTTCATCAACCGTCTACCTCATTGCGGAGGCTGTGGCAGAAGAGTTCTCAAAGGTAGCCCCAGGTGTGAATGT
>JBIKQN010000165.1:0-4608 GCA_044349615.1 Phycisphaerales bacterium | reverse complement strand
AGATGCGGACCACAACGCCGCCGAGGTCAAAGACGGCAAGAGTGGGAATGCTCACGACTCGCTCTCATCTTCGTCTTGATGGTGTTCGTCATCATCGGCTTCAACTGGCGGTGCAGGTTCAACGAGTGCTTCTGCTGCGGCTTCATCAAGCACCCGATCATCGACAAGCATGGGCACTCCATCGGCAACCCCAAGGGCAATGGCATCAGAAGGTCGCGAGTCCACCTCGATGATCTCACCATCGCGTTCAATCATGAGTTTGGCAAAGAAAGTTCCTGCATCCAGGTCATGAATATGGATGGCCTTGAGCGTCCCACCAAGGGCGCGAATGGTCTCTGCTAGGAGATCATGCGTCTGTGGTCGCGGAATCTGCACGCCCTTGATGCGCCGGTCGATAGCGAAAGCCTCGGGCAGCCCAATCACGATTGGAAACTTGCGCGTGCCGCCCGTCTCAGTAAGTTCAATGACCTGCATGTCCGTCATCTCGCGAATGAGGATGCGAGAGAGATGCATGGGAACCATCATGATGTTGTGATTCTAGGCAAGCTCCCGGCTCTTCAGGAATTGATCTCAGGCGCGCTCGGCTGTACGGAACAATTCCAGCAACTGCGTGGGATCAGAGGCGGCATACACCTGGTCGCGGAATGCGGGGTTGGTCATAAGCCGCGAGATGCGACCAAGTGCCTGAATGTGGTCGCTCGTGCGTTCCGGCGGGGAGACCAAGAGCACCACTAGCTTGACAGGCTTGCGATCAATCGAGTCGTACTCGATGGGAGTTGCGAGGCGACCAACAGCCAAGCACAGCCCATGCGCGGCGGCTGTCTTGCCGTGCGGAATCGCAAGGCCTTCGCCGATACCAGTGGAACGCTGCTGCTCGCGCTCCCACACGGCCTTCTTCACAGCGTTGGCATCAGAGATGCGACCCGTGAGCGAAAGTGCGTCAACGAGGGCGTCGATCGCTTCGCGCTTCGTGCTTGCGACCAGCGGTACGACCACGCATTGCGGGTCAAGAATCTCGGTAACGGTCATCGGCGCTGGCATGCAGGACTCCGAAGTAGATCCGAACTGGCGAATCGGAAAATGATACCACTGCCCGACGCGCATATTCCGCCAAGGCAAGGTGCAAAGATTCGATATCCGTTCAGGCCGGGGAAATCAGGGCGCCAAAGCCGCCGTCCGCATAGGCCGAATCCGGCTCTCCGGGCATACCACGGGGCTCGCGGACCTCAGTTCGGGCCACGCGCCGGCCAATCCGCCCTGCCGCCCACTGTGCCTGTGCAAGATTCTCCGGCGGCTCAAGGCTGCATGTGCTGTAGAGCACTGAGCCGTTGGGCGTGAGAAATGGGCGATGCTCTTCAATGATGTCCCGCTGGACTGCCGTGATGGAATCGAGCCGAGCCCGGTTGAAGCGGTACTTCGCTTCCGGGCGGCGTGACAGAACGCCAGTGTTCGAGCACGGGACATCAAGCACCAGGAGATCCACCTGCCCAACTATGCGGCGCAATCCCTCTGGCGTGGTGACCTTTACCTGCGGATGATCGACAAATGCGAGCGCCAATGCACGCAAGCGCGCACCATCGACATCGGTGGCAACAATCTCTGCGGTCGGATGCAGCGCAGCAAGTTGCCGCGTCTTCGTACCGCGACCAGCACATGCATCAAGAATCAATTTTGGTCGAAGGCTGTCAGCAAGCCGCATCGGCTGCGCACTTGCGGAATCCTGAACGCGCGCTTCGGGATAGGCAGTCAGCAATGCAATCAGCGAGGAATGATCGCCACTCCAAACGAACGAGCCGGCATCACTGTGCGGCGCAAGATGCGCAACGAACGGCGCATCGGGAAGCACTGCTTGCTCAGGAACTCCAGAAAGAACCGTGGGCGCCGGACGGAGCGAATGCACCGCGCGACTGAATGCAAGATCCTGACCAGCCGAATTGATCCAGTGCAGCAGGAGATCCTCGCCAACACTGGCAGCTTCAGCAACACGTAGCACCCGATCGTCAGAAAATACAGGGCGCTTCAGGCGCATGGCGCGGCCGTCAGCGAGCGGCACTAGATCACGGCGGTCACGCCAGACGCGCGGCGCAGCCTCGGCACCTTCCACGAATTCACCGCGCAAATCAATCATCTTGCGAAGCACCGCGTTCACGAATCCAGCCGCACCGCGATGCCCCTTGCCCTTCGACCACTCCACCGTGTCATCAACGACGGCGTGATCGGCAACATTTCCAAAGAGGAACAGCTGCGCACCTGCAGCAAGCAATGCTGCCTGCACGCGGGAGTCAACATTCTCCCAGCGCCGATCAATGCACGCGCGCGCAATCGCTGCAAGCGTCATCCAACGGTGTGCAACCGTGTGCTCAATGGCACGCGCTAGCGAAACATCTCGCGCGTCAAGCGCAACGCCGTCCGCAGTGGGTGCAACACCCATGTCAACAAACTCAAGATCAGGAAAGCGACCCGCCTGCCGCGCGAGGCGGTCAAGGGCCGCGACGCGGGCAGGCGATGGTGCTGACATTCGTGGAGTATTGATGGAAGAATTGCTTTCGACAGGTACGGTCACTCAAAGTCTCCGGTCATGCCATGGCCAAGTGGCGCTTGGTCTTGGAACTTGACTTGGAACTTGACTTGGAACCTGACTTCGAACCTGGCTTGGAACTGGACTTGCCTGAAACCTTCTTGATTGGCTTGGGCTCAACAACAGTGCGAGCAGTACCAATCACGCCAGCCTTCTCAGCAGCCTTGCGAAGCGATGCAGCCTTGTCCGTCTTTTCCCAACTGAACGTACCAACGCCACACTCGCCCGGACGGCGACCGAAGTGGCCGTGCGTAGCGGTTGCGTGGTAGATCGGCTTGCGCAGACCAAGCGAACTGATGATGCCCTTTGGCGTGAGTTCAAACTGGCGCTGCACTTCTTCGGCGAGCCACTCGTCCGACACCACGCCTGTGCCTTGGGTATCCACCAAGACACTCGTGGGCTTGGCGACGCCAATGGCGTAACTCAACTGAACTTCGCAGACATCCGCAAGCTTTGCTGCAACGATGTTCTTGGCGATGTAACGCGCCATGTATGCAGCACTGCGATCGACCTTCGATGGATCCTTGCCGCTGAATGCGCCGCCGCCGTGACGACCGCGACCACCGTAGGTGTCCACGATGATCTTGCGTCCAGTGAGGCCGCAATCGCCGTGCGGTCCGCCGATTTCAAACTGACCAGTTGGGTTGACGTGGATGGTGATTTGATCGTTCCACCACTTGCCAAGCACTGGCTTGATGATGTGCTTGATGATTTCTGCCTTGAGCTTCTTCTGCCCGGCCACGCCGTTCCACATTGGATCATGTTGCGTGGAAAGCACCACAGTGTCGATGCGTGTGGGCTTGAGACCCACATACGCCACAGTGACCTGGCTCTTGGCATCGGGGCGAAGACCCTTGATGATGTTCTTTTCACGCACCATCGCCTGGCGCTTGACCAATTCGTGTGAGATGGCGATCGGAAGCGGCATGAGTTCCGGAGTCTCTTTGCATGCGAAACCGAACATCATGCCCTGGTCGCCAGCGCCTTCGCGATCGACGCCCATGGCAATGTCTGCACTCTGCTTTCCGAGCACAACGCTCACGCCGCAACTCTTGTAATCAAAGCCCTTGGCGCCGCTGTCGTAGCCGGCCTTGCGGACGGCTTCGCGAACGATGTCCGTGATGTTCACGACTGCCTTCGTAGTCACTTCGCCTGCAATGACTGCAAGACCGGTGGTCACGAGCGTCTCACACGCCACACGGCTCATGGGATCCTGCGCGAGCATCGCGTCGAGGACAGCATCACTGATCTGGTCAGCGAGTTTGTCAGGGTGGCCCATTGAGACGGATTCGCTGGTGAACAGGTAACGCTTGTCAGACATGTCGGCTCCAGTGCTGGGAGAAATGTGCGTTCGGAACGGTGATCAATCCGACCATCCGGATACTCGGATGGAAGAGCCTCATGCTATCGGTCGCACGAGTTTGCCGCAAATATGGCACTCAGCGGCGAGTTCCCGGACTTTCGTGGAAGACTCCGGCGAATTTCGTGGCATCGGCCGACTCACACCTTACTGTTGAGCAGCTTCCAAGATTCCCAACCCGCCCACCTTTGGACGGCGTATTGATTATTCAGATGTCACTCTCCAGCCACCCACTCCTCTTTGGCACCACCTGCACGGCGATGATTGCCGTGGTGTCAACGGTGTGGGCTGCGCCACCTACGCTCGCGCCTGGCCCTGCGATTGTTGCCGGCAACGAATGGATCTGGGCTGCGGACCGCGTTGGCGGATGGGCAACTGATCATGTGATGGTGAAACTGGTGCCAGGTGCAAGCATCACTATTGATGCAAATCACATGGTGACTGCCACGCAAGCGAACGGACTGCGCGATGCTGCATTGCGAAAGACGCTCACGCAGGTTGGTGCAACAAGCGCCACGCGCGCTTGCACCGTCGGTGCCGCCGATGCAGCCCGTGCAACGGCCATTGGACTTGACCGTTGGCTGCACATTGCCGTACCGCAAGGGACCGATACACAAGCGTTGGTTGCCCGCCTCAATGCGGCGCGCGGCACCATTGCGATTGCAGAGCT
>JBIKQN010000164.1:0-4610 GCA_044349615.1 Phycisphaerales bacterium | reverse complement strand
GCACCCCCGAGGACGCGGCTCGATTGGTGCGTTCCATCATTGAGGACATGCCGTATGTCACCGGCTCAGTCATCCGCCTGGATGGCGGTCGCTGGTTGCGCTGAGCGCGGCACGAACTTCATCAGCCGGGGCGCCAGCAAGGCCAGCGGCATCAGCGGAAATCATGGCTCTTACTTGGTCGCCAGCTTGCATCCATGCTGATGCAGCACGCAGTGCGCGCTTCCAGTCGTTTGGTGCAGCAGCCGCGCTGTCATCGAGCGTGCCCGCTGCTTCGCGCACCTGTCCAAGGGCTACATAAGCCGCAGCAATTTCCTGCGCACATGCGGGTTCCCGCCGTACTGGTGGGTCAAGTGCAAGAAGCAGTTCAAGCGATTCGTGCGGTGCTCCTGCCATGCGACGCATGCGCGCATCAGCAATTCGAAGTTCGATCGACGTTGGCGCAAGCGCGCGTGCCTGCGCAATCTTGATACGCGCCGCTTGTGGATCACCTCCGCGCAGTTCCAAGTCAGCAAGTGCAGCCTTTGGATCCGGCGACTCAGGCATGGCACGTTCAGCGGCTTCAAGCAACCTTCGCGCTTCGATTGCTTCACCATCACGTGCCTTGGCCATGCCAAGGTAGAGCGCGTACTGAGCACTTGACGGATCGGCTGCGAATGCGGCTTCGTAATGCGCCACTGCCTGAGGATGCCGCATGGCGGTGTCTGAGATCACGCCCGCGGCATGTTGCAAGGCAGCGTTCGTTGGAGCCAACGCTGCCGCACGGTCATAGGCGTCCGCTGCGCGCGCCATGACATCAGCACGATCCTGGGACGGAAGGTCGGGCTGCATGGCAAGGGCAACGAGCGCCCGACCATGGATCTCTTGGGCCCGCATCAGTCCGGGGGCCTCGCTCGCGAGTTTTTCAGCAACAAACACCGCCTCGCTTGGCTTGTCTGCCGCAAGATAGGAGTCGATCGCTCGGATGGCGGCGTCGAGTTTCTTTGGTTCCAGAGTGGGTGCAGCAACAGGCTTCGGGTCGGTGCGACCGCAGCCGGTTGGGAGCATGGTGACTGCCAAGACCGTCCATGCCAAGATCACACGCACGGCTGTGCGGCGAATGGTTCCGCTTTCGTAGAATCGTCGTTCCATGTCAAGCGCTCAGCCCATCGAATCGAGCACGCCAACTGGCGGCTCAGAACTCCAGCTCGCTAAAGCCTACACCCCCGCGGACGCAGAGACCTTTGCGTGGTCGCAGTGGCGTGATGCGCGATGCTTTCACGCTGAGCCAACCGATGCGGGTGAGCCGTATTCGATATTCATTCCGCCGCCAAATGTCACCGCTGCGCTGCACCTTGGTCATGCGCTGAACAACACTTTGCAGGATGTCCTCACCCGGTACCACCGCATGAAGGGCATGAACACCATGTGGATGCCCGGCACGGACCATGCTGGCATTGCCACGCAGTCAGTGGTGGAGCGACGTTTGTTGCAGCAGGGCAAGCGGCGTTCTGATTTCACTCGGGAGCAATTCGTATCGAAGGTTCAGGAGTGGAAGGATGAGTACGAAGCCACCATTCTCAGCCAGCTGGAATTGATGGGTGCATCGTGTGACTATGACCGCGTTCGATTCACCATGGATCCGGTGTGCGCATCGGCTGTCCGTGCTGCATTCTTCAAACTCTTTGATGACAGCCTGATCTATCGCGGGAAGCGGTTGGTCAATTGGGATCCGGTATCCCGCACTGCACTCGCTGATGATGAAGTGGAGATGGAGGAAGTGGATGGGCACTTCTGGTACCTCCGCTACCCGTTTGAAGATGGCACGGGCTATGTCACCGTGGCCACCACTCGCCCGGAGACCATGCTTGGCGATACCGCCGTGGCACTCAATCCGAAGGATCCGCGCGCTGCTCAGGTGCGTGGCAAGAAGTTGCGTCTGCCGATTGTTGGGCGCGTGATTCCGATTGTCGAAGACGACTACGTTGTCATGGCTGTGGAGCAGGGTGGCGACCCTACCGATACCAAGGCGCAGTTTGCCACTGGATTCCTGAAGGTCACGCCCGCACATGACCCCAATGACTGGGAGATTGGCATTCGCCACGGAGTTGCAGCCATCAATGTCATGGCGCCGGATGCATCAATATCTGATCGTCACGGTTGGGAAGATGTATCTGCCGAAGCGCGTGCATTCGTTGGTCTCTCGCGTGAAGATGCACGTGCAGCCATTGTTGCATGGTTCAAGGCTAACGGGCTGCTTGAGGGCGTGAAGCCGTATCGCCACAGTGTTGGTCATAGCTATCGAAGCCATGTTCCAGTGGAGCCATACCTGAGCGAACAGTGGTACGTCCGTGTCACCGACGACCGTCTGCGGGGTGCGGCGCTGCGCGCTATGAATCCTGCGCAGCGTGATAGCGGTGCCGTTGGTCATGATGCGGCTGCAGGCAGCGCGGCCGGTAGCACAGCAGCAGTTGGCGATGGTGAAATCACCTTCTTCCCGCCGCGCTACGCAAAGACTTTCCAGCACTGGCATGAGAACATCCGCGATTGGTGCATCAGTCGCCAGTTGTGGTGGGGGCACCGTATTCCGGTGTGGAGTGCAGAGATTCCAGCAGCGGATGTTGTTGATCGTGCAGCTGTTGATGCAGCTCGCGGCGAACTTGTTGGATGCAACGGGGCCTGGCGTGCCATGGGATGTTCCGAGGCCGTTCGCCGCCGCCCCGATGGCGTCTATGAGCGATTTGTATGCGTGGCAGAACATGCAGACTCCACGGCGATTCCGGCACTCACTGCCGCTGGTTTCCGTCAGGATGAGGATGTCCTTGATACCTGGTTCAGTTCTGCACTCTGGCCGCTTTCTACGCTTGGTTGGCCTGAGCCCGCACGCTTTGGAATGCAGGGTCTCCTTGAGAAGTGGAACCCCAGTGCGGTGCTATCCACGGCTCGCGAAATCATCACCCTGTGGGTGAGTCGTATGGTGATGTTCAATCGCTATTTCCTAGGAGGGCGCGTTCCGTTCCGACATGTCTTCATTCATGCCATGGTCCAAGATGGATTCGGACAGAAGATGTCGAAGTCCCTGGGTAATGGTGTTGATCCGCGCGACATCATTCAGACGCACGGCGCAGACGCCATGCGATTCACGCTTGTGCAGATGACAACAGACACGCAAGACGTGCGCATGCCAGTTGACATGGTTGACCCGTGGTCTGGCGAGATGTTTGCGCCGCGCACAATCACCGATGCAGCCGGCTACACGGTGGCAGATCCAGTGCAGGTTTCGCCGAAGGACCCTTCCAAGAAAATCACGAGCGCCTATGGAGCCGCCACTGGCAAAGCCACGCCGTCGGCGGATGCGCCGCTAGCGCTGAACACCAGTGCCCGCTTTGATGTTGGTCGGAACTTTGCAAACAAGGTGTGGAATGCAACTCGATTTGCACTCGGCAGCTTGGCGCCCGTTCCTGGTGATACAAACGTTGATCCTGCAAGCCGTCCACTTGTGGATCGTTGGATTGTTGCGCGGCTCTCGCATGCGCTTGCAACCTATGAACGTGCGTTGGCGTCCTACCGCTTCAATGATGCTGCAGATGCCACCTACGACTTCGTGTGGCGCGAGGTCTGCGATTGGTATTTGGAAGCCATCAAGCCGACCGTCAAGAACGATCCCGCACAGCAGCAGGTGTTGCGTACCGTGCTCGACGCATCGTTGCGTTTGCTGCACCCGCAGATGCCGTTCATCACTGAACAGTTGTGGCCAGCGGTGGCGGCAACCGGTCGTGCTGGATTGCGTGGCGTGCATGTGCCAGCATCGGCGCTCTGCGCGCGCGCTGGTTGGCCAGCCGTTGATCCATCCGTGGCTGACCGAGCAGCTGTGGCTACGTTCGGCCGCGTGCAGCAGTTAGTTGATGAGATTCGCACCTTGCGCGGAGCGCGGCAGGTGCTTCCCAAGCGGAAGATCACGTTGCTTGCGCCGGCTGGCGTTCGAGCCTTGGTGGCTGAGGCGGGCGGTGTGGTTGAGGCGCTGGCTGGGCTGGGTGAGGTGGCAGATTTGCCCACAGAGCGTCCTGCCGGTGCCGTGCCGATTGCATTTGAGGGTCAGGAATTGCTCTTGGTGAACTTCGCGGATGCCGTGGACCTGGGTGCCGAGCGCGCTCGTCTGGATAAGGTGATTGCCGAAAAACTGAGACTGATTGCCGGATTTGAAGGGAAACTTGGAAATCCCGGCTACCTAGCGAAGGCCAAGCCGGAGCTGGTAGCCGAGACCCGCGCCATGTTTGAGGAGGCAAAGGCGGACCTTGATGCCGCGCGCCGATCCATAGATGCCCTACGCTGATGTCATGGTTCTGACGCCTGTTATCCATGCGCTCACTCGGCTCGCCTGCATAGGTGTGCTAGTAGCAGTGGGTTGCCAAGGCAGCCAAGCACGGACAACGAGTGCTGTCACAGCACCAGGAGCTGCGCGCGGTGCGTTGCCGGCATCGCTTGTCACGAGCCCCATTGTTTCAACGCGCGAATGGCGTTGGAATTCAGTGGAGGGCATTGAAATTGACACCCGGAACTGGACAATCAAGTCCTCACTTCGCAGTGCAAATTTCACTGGATCCCTACCAGCCTTCTACGAAGCAGCATTGCGC
>JBIKQN010000163.1:0-4624 GCA_044349615.1 Phycisphaerales bacterium | reverse complement strand
AGCAACTGGTGCTGGAGGTGCAACTGGAGCGCCCGGTCCACGCGGTGCTCCCGGACCACCTGGTCCGCGTGCGCCGCCTGGGCCCATCGCGCCGCCCGGACCGCCCGGACCACCTGGTCCGCCCGGTCCACCTTCCATGCCCATCGACTTCATCATTTCGCCCTGCATCGCCTGAGCGAACGCAGCGTTGGCGTCTTCGATCGACTTGTACTTGCCTTCGGTGACTTCCTTCGCGGTGGACGCGGCGGCAGTCTTGATGGATGTACGCATGGTCTCGCCCATCATGTTGGCCATCATGGCCATTTGCGCGCCTTCGTCGCCCTTCATGCCGGACGACTTGTCGAAGTCAAACCACCACTTGCCATCAGCTTTCACCACGGCGGTCGGTTGACCCGTTGGCTTGCCCTCGGCATCAGTTGCCAAGATCGTTGCAGCGGAGTCGCCATCCATCTTCACTTCAAACTTTGCGCCATTGACTGGAACCGGAATTGGCATTGACCCAGCCTTGCCGAACTTCATTGTGGTTGCTGTCACGACGGGCTGCATGTCTTCAATGAGAGCGGCAGCAACGCGGATCGAAATGTTGCCGCCTTCGTTCGCTGAACGCATGGCGTGGACGAGTCGGAGCATCGCTCCTGGATCCTTGCTTGCGTTGGGCAGGAAGGTGATGATTTCATCGGTACTCGCAAATCCTTCGGGAGTGATTGCTGGGAACACCTTCTCTGCAGCAGGGCTTAACTTTGCAGCAGGGCGAGCGGTGCGCGGAGCACGGGGAGACTTGGCAGCATCATCCGCAGTGGCAGGCGCTGCAGGTGCAGCAGGCGCGACAGGTGCTGCAGGTGCAGCACCATTCGGCTTTCCATCCTGGAAGAACGAGGTCTTCTTGGTCTTTGTTGGAGCGTCGCTACCTTCGTACTTCTTCAGTGTTTCCTTGAGCTCGTCAGCCATGTCGCCTTCAGCGTTCTCAATGGCCTTCTTCTGCCATTCAATGGCCTTGGCCTTATCGCCGGACTCCCAGCATGCGCGAGCCATGGTGTCCATGATCGCGCCGTCCTTGCCTTCACTAGCTGCAATGGCCTGCTTGGCAACATCCATGGCAAATGGCAGGTCGCGGTCAGTGACCTTCTCACTATCGACAACAAACCACGCCATTTGGTTCAGAATCATGGCGTTGTCCTTGTTGGCTTCTGCGATTTCGCGCCCGAGCTTGTAGGCATCGGCGGGCTTCTTCGCGTCAGTCAGCAAGAGTTGGAACTTGTTGACCTTCATGGACTGCTGCACGCGCTCAGGGGCTGCGGCAATGTCTTCGTCCATCATCTTGATGATCGCATCCCAATCGCCTGACTTGCGTGCCTTTGCCATCGCTCCGCGCCGCGCCATTTGCTGGCGGCTCATGGCGATTTCCTTCTCGAACTCAACCTTGAACTGGTCCGCGTTCCATGTGTTGGCAACGATCTCTGCAAGCGGCTTGTCCATGGCCATCGGGTGACCGATCCACTGCACCTTGTCGTCCTTGATCACAAACGCGGTAGGAATGCCATTCTGTGCAGCCGCTTCCATGTACTGCTTGTGCGTTGAACGATCAGGGTCGGTAGCGAGGGTGTAGCGCGCCTTCTGCTTCCACTCATCGGTATCAAGGAACTTGGTGACAGTGTCCACCTTCTCGTCACTGATGCCAACGATCACGACTGAGTCCTTGTACTTCTCCGAGACATCACTTAGGTGGGGCATGCTCGTACGGCATGGTCCACACCAGGTTGCCCAGAACTCCACTACATACACCTTGCCTGGCTCGAACCACTTTGGCTCGGTGCCGCGGACAAACTTCTCGATGACTGGCTTGGGCGCTGCGCTGCCGATGGTCATCGGCTCCTGCGCTGCGTCTGCACTTGGGGCGTCCTGCGCCGTGACGGCGGCGGTGCAGAGGAGGGCGAACGCAGCGGCCTGCGCGGAGCGCCAGGCGAACGACGAAAGTGTGCTTTGCATGATGAAGACCTGCATGAGTGGCATATTCGCGCCGACGGGCGCAAACCAGTAGGTCGAAGATACCACTCCCGCCCGTCCCGCATCGCGTGTCAGCAGCAGCGGCCGTATCCTGCGCGGATACCTTTGGGTACGCCCGAGAATCTCCCCTTCACTGCACTCCGCACCGCCATGCCCAACGCCTCCCCCAACGCCCCAGCCGCCCGGATCATTGATGGCAAGGCGCTTTCTGAGACCGTCCGCAACAGCCTTCGTTCGCGGATTGCGGTGGCAGGGCGCCCGGTTCGCCTCGATGCTCTGTTAGTGGGTGACGATCGCTCGGCTGGTATCTATGCGATGAACCAAGCCAAGACCTGCGAAGAAATTGGCATCGAGTACGTGTTGCATCGGCTGCCTGCGGGGGCATCCGCTGATGACATCGCGGGCCGCGTCTTACTTCTGAACGTCGACGATTCGGTGCACGCACTGATGGTGCATCTCCCGCTTCCAACTGGCGTTGACACGGAGCGCATTCAATCGCTCATCAGCCCGGAGAAGGATGTTGAAGGCGTCAATCCAGCCAACATCGGAAACGTTGTGTATGGCCGACGCAGTCTGGTGCCATGCACGGCCCTCGCCACCCTTGAGATGATTGAATCAACGGGCATTGAGTTGCGCGGTAAACGATGCGTGGTCGTGGGCGCAAGCAACATTGTTGGTAAGCCAATCGCAGTGCTCCTCATGCGCACCGAGGCAACGGTTCACTCAACCAACAAGTTCACTCCCGATCTTCCAGCACTCTGTCGCACCTGTGACGTGGTGGTTGCGGCATGCGGCGTCCCGCAACTCTTGACTGCCGACTGGATCAAGCCAGGAGCAGTGGTGATTGATGTCGGCATCAATCGCATGAGTGGTCCCGACGGTAAGAAGATCACGGTTGGCGATGTGGACTTTGCATCTGTGAGCCCGGTCGCTCGTTGGATAAGTCCAGTTCCCGGCGGAGTGGGTCCAATGACGGTGGCCATGCTCTTGCGCAATGTGGTGGATGCGGCGCTGCGTTAAGTTGAGTTGCTGAGTGCATCACGCATGCAACATCATGCATGTGGGATCACGAATGCGTCATCACGCATCACGCATCACGCATCACGCAAGAAGCCGTGCTGCTTCTTCATACTTGGCGCGGGTTTCGCGAAGTACCTCGGCGGGCAGTACTGGCCCCGGCGATTCCTTGTTCCACTCACCCCGGGCGACCCGCTCAAGAAGCCAATTGCGCAGGTATTGCTTGTCGAAACTGGGTTGATCGCGGCCGGGTGCGTAGCCAGCCACTGGCCAATAGCGGCTTGAATCCGGTGTGAGCACTTCATCCACAAGCATGAGTTCCGAGGTTGCTTCGCCGTGCGCATCAAGCGCAAAGCCAAACTCAAACTTGGTGTCTGCGAGTATCAGACCGCGCGACCGTGCACGCAAAGCAGCGGCCTTGTAGATGCTCAGGGTGATGGTCCGTAGGCGCTCTGCAAGTTCCCCACCAATGGCATCGCACATGGAGTCAAACGAGATATTTTCGTCGTGTCCTTCAGCCGCCTTGGTCGCTGGCGTGAAGATCGGTTCCGGAAGTTCCTCGCACTGGCGAAGCCCCGCTGGAAGTGCAATGCCGCACGCTGTTCCGTGAGATTGATACTCCTGCCAACCACTACCTGCGAGATAGCCGCGCGCCACGCATTCCACTTGCACCACTCGCGCCGCGCGACAAATCATTGATCGGCCTGCAAGCATTGCATGCGCTACATCGTCAATGCCCGAGATACTTGACACATCGGTGGACAGCAGATGATCGGGAGCAATTCCAAGCGAGCGAAGGAATGAGAACCACGCAACGCTGATGTCCGTCAGAAGCCGACCCTTGCCAGATACTGGCGTCGGCATTACCACATCGAACGCACTGATTCGATCTGTTGCCACCACCAAGATCCGAGGCGTCTCGCCGGGGGCCACCGGCAGGGAATAGACATCACGGACCTTCCCTTGACGTCGTCCACCAAGTGGCAAGTGCGTCTCAAAGACCGCATCCGCAATTGCGTTGGTGCCGGGTAGGGCGTTCATGTCCGGCATCGTAATCGTCCTCAAACCTGTTGGCATTCTTATGGCCTTTCCGCACGGGGTTGCAGATTGGGCTGTGTTGCCCGGCTACACTCGGCGAATGCTTCGTTTCACGGTGTTCGACGAAGACGGGCTGGCGCGTGATTGGCCGCTTGTCAATGCTCACATCCTTGGCGTCGATGACACGGCGCTTGAGGGAGTTGTTGCATTCAGCAAAGGCAAGATCGTCTGCAAGGCAACGGATCCCAGTCCGGCGATTGCTCTCTGCCTAGAAGTTGATGCAGGCAAAGCCGGCAAGATGATGCTGCAGACGTGTCTCCTTGAGCAGCGCACCGAGCCATATCGTTTATATGAAGAACTAGCGCGCCATCGCGTAAAGATCTTCCTTGAGAAGAGTGAGAACTGGGGATTCCTCGACCCCGCTAAGGCGCCTGAGGCATTCGAACAGTTCGAGCGCGCGCGTTCCATGTTCGTCACGGGCACGGTGGATCAGCAACCGTTCCGATCGCAGGTCCATCACCGCGAAGCGTTGGCCATTGCCATGGACGCCAGCGAAAAGTTGGTG
>JBIKQN010000162.1:0-4635 GCA_044349615.1 Phycisphaerales bacterium | reverse complement strand
TTCAAGCCGTGAGCGCATGACTTCCTGCATGCTGTGGCAGATACGGAGGTCAACGCTTGACCCATCGTCAGCAGGCTTGAGAACTACGGGAAAATCAAGATTGAATTCAACGCCGTTGCGCAATTCCTGAGAACGCGGCGTGGGAACCCCAAACTCAGCGACCAATGCCTTTGATGCAATCTTGTCCATGGCTAGGCGGGCGGCTTTGGGGCCACATCCAACATAGGGTCGGCCATCGACTTCGAGTAGTTCCTGGAGTGGTCCACCTTCGCCCCATGATCCGTGAAGCACCGGGAAGACAACCTCACCGCGCATGCCGCGCAGTTCTTCAAGCCCGGGTCGATCAATGGTCATTTCATTCACATCAATGCCAGCATTGCGTAGCGCGGCGGCCACCATGGCGCCGGACTTCAGGCTGACTTCACGCTCTGCATCGGGACCGCCCTTGAGTACAAGGACGCTACGGGGCAGAGCGCCGTGAGCCGAAAGACCGGTGCCTGCATTCGGCGTGGATGTGTGTGAAGTGGTGTTGCTTGCAGACATGTGCTCGCCTCCTTGCGAAGCATGCCGCGCCGTCCGGTGGCGCAGCGAATACCGGGCGGGGCTTACGCCTCGCCGCGGCGCCAGAAGACTACCTCGCGCTCGAGCCGGACGCCCGTGCGCGCAAATGTTTCCGCGGCTACGAGTGCCGCCAATTCCATGACATCAGAGGCACGAGCACCAGGCTCTACCACTATGAAATTTCCGTGTTGCGGGCTGACAAGCGCTCCGCCGATGCGTGTTCCTTTGAGCCCAGCATCATCAATGACCTTGCCGGCACTTACCCGGGCACCAGTGGCGGGGTGCAGCGGATTCTTGTACATGCAGCCTGCACTGTGGGCGGCAAGCGGCTGCACGCTGGCCTTGTATTTACTGATTTCCTTGGAGCGTTCGCGCAGGGCGATCGGATCGGCAGCCTGAAGAGTCAGCACCGCCCATGTCACGATGCCAGCAGGCAAGTCGGTGTGGCGGTACTCAAATCGAATGGAAGCGCTGTCATAGACGCGCTCTTCGCCTTCCCAGTCAACTAGGCCAACTGATTGCACCACATCCCCGATGGCGCCGTACTTTCCACCAGCATTCATACGGATCGCCCCGCCAATACTTGCTGGAATTCCGATGAGCGGCTCGAGGCCCGCAAGACCTGCTGCCACCGTTTCGCGGATGACCTTGCCAAGGTCGCGTCCACCGCCGATTCGGGCGGCAGTGACCGGACCATTGGCGTTGAGTTGCAGTCCCTTGAAGCAGGGCGCATCGAGGCGCAGAACGACGCCGTCTACGCCTTCGTCAGCCACCAAGAGGTTTGCGCCTTCGCCGAGAATGCGAACCCGCACGCCGTTTCGTGAGCATCGGCGCACAAGCGTTGCGAGCGCCTCCGTTGATTGCGGTCGAACCAGTGCATCTGCCGTGCCGCCAATCCCGTACCAGGTGTGCTGCGCCAGTGGCGCGTCAAGCTCAACCCTGACATCAAGATCAGCAAAGAGCGTGGTACTTCCTAGTGGATGCGTGGCCATTGTCATTACGCGTGCTCGCTGGCGCGACCAAGGAAGGCATGTCCGATCTTCCAAACCGGGCCAGCGCCCATCACCACAATCAGGTCACCATCGGCGGCCATCATTTCAAGCTGCTCCACGATGGCGTCGAACGGGTATAGGTGCATGGCAGCAATTCCTCGTGCCCGCAAGCGATCAACAAGGTCAGAGGCGCTCACCTTCGTGCGCTCCTCTTCGCTGTCGCGGACAAAGTAAATGTCTGGCACGATCACCATGTCTGCATTGGAGAAGCTCTTGGCGAAGTGCTCAAGCAGGAATCGAGTGCGACTGTGTTGGTGCGGCTGGAAGACGCAGATCAGACGCTTGGGTTCGAAGCGCGTGCGCAGTGCTTTCAGCGTGGTCTCGCACTCGGTGGGGTGGTGACCGTAGTCATCGAACACGGTGACTACGCCACCATGACGCATGGTGCGCTCGCCGAGATTCTGCATGCGGCGGTCGAGACCAAGGAAGTTGCCGAGCGCTGCGCCGATCGCGCGCCACTCAGCACCAAGCCAGTGTGCCAAGATCGCGGCGGCGGCGCCGTTCAGTGCCATGTGGTCGCCGGGCATGCGGCCAGTCCAACTGCACACAACCTGTCCGGCTACAAGCACGGTGCTGAGGCCAGTGCGCGGGTCGTACTGAACGTGATAGTCGGCACTTGGTGCCCATCCGAAGGTGGCGACTGAGCAGGTCAATCCGCTCGCTACATCGCGTCGATGCGCGCCATCGGCTGCAATCAGGAGTTTGCCGCCTTGTTGTGCTGATGGAATCAGCGCAGCAAACTCATGGAATGCCTTGATGATGTTCTCAAGATTTCCATAGATTTCTAGGTGATCTTCTTCAACATTGTTGATCAACCCAATCACGGGGTGATGATGATGGAAACTGCGATTGAACTCGCATGCTTCAGCAACAAGAATGCCCGGGCGTCCGCGTTGCGTGCCAACAGGAATAGTGTCAGAGCCAGTACGGCTGCCTCCACCAATCTGCGCACAGGTGGCACCAACGATCAAGCTTGGATCAAGTCCGCACTCAATGAGTATGTAGGAGAGCATCGAGCTTGTGGAACTCTTGCCATGCGTGCCAGCAATGCTGACACCAGTGCGTCCCTTCTGCACAAGTCCAATCGCCTCTGCGTAACTCACCACGTCAATGCCGCGTCGTCGGGCTTCATCGACTTCTGGATGCTCACTCTTGATGGCAGCGCTCGCAATGACGAGATCGCAGGGTGCCGGCAGTTGGTCTGCGGCATGACCGATGCGTACGGTGATACCTTCAGCCTCAAGAGCCGTGGTTGCTGGACTTGCTGACATGTCACTGCCAGAGACCTCTGCGCCGCGTCGCTTGAGCATCTGCGCGAGACCGCTCATGCCGCATCCGCCGATACCAACGAGCCACACTCGACGACCTGCAAAGTCGGGGACTTCAAGGTCCTTCAAGCTTGGGTTTGTGCTCTCAAAGAGTGTGCTCACGGATTCATCCTTTGAATCCCCGACAGCATCTCGTACGGTGCTCCGGTTGGTGGTGCGAGCTCCTGCGGTCGGGACGAAGGCGAGGTCAATGTCGTTCACCTCCACGATATCGGCACAGGGGCGGGAAAATCCTCATTGTTTTGGCATGACAGGCGTTCTTTCGGGACACTTGACCGCCGGGACGGGGTGCCTGACCCCTACAATCCGGGCTCTCATGGCGGGCAATACAGACATCCACGCGCAGGTTCTCTTGGTCGACGATGATCGAGGTCATGCGGAGACTATGGCCGATGCCCTCAAGAAACCCGGGCATGTGTGCACAATTCGCCATAGCCGCGCTGAGGCCGAGGACGAATTGCGCCACGGTGCCTTCGATGTCATCGTCACCGACCTAGTGATGGAATCCCCGACGGCTGGTCTTGAAGTGCTGGAATTGGCAAAGAGGCTGCAGCCAGATGCCGAGACCATCATGGTCACAGCCCATGGCGATATCCCAACAGCCAAGCGTGCGCTGCAGGGTGGAGCTTATGACTTCATCGAGAAGCCTATTGACCTCGTGGTCTTCCGGAATCTAGTCCAGCGTGCCGCTGAGACGGTGGTGTTGCGTCACCAAAACAGCCGCTTGAAGGGCGAATTGGATGCTGCCTTCGGATTTGAAGGCATCATCGGTGATAGCCCAGCGATGCGGCAGGTCGTGGCCTTGATCCGCCAAGTTGCCCCAAGTTCCATTCCGGTGTTGGTGCGGGGCGAGAGTGGCACTGGCAAGGAGCTCGTGGCCGCGGCCATTCATAAAGCGAGCCGCCGAGCTGCCCGCCGCTATGTGACGTTCAACGCCGCCGGGCAATCAGAGAGTCTGCTTGAAGACCAACTCTTTGGGCATGTGCGAGGTGCATTCACTGGCGCAGATAAGGACCGCGAGGGCGTCTTTGAATTCGCCGACAAGGGAACGCTCTTCCTGGACGAGATCGGCGACATGCCTCTCGCCATGCAGCCCAAGTTGCTGCGTGTTCTGGAGACGGGCGATCTTGTTCGCCTTGGATCCAATGAGCAGCGGAAGACAGACGTTCGTTTCGTCAGTGCAACCAATCGTGACCTAGCACTCATGTCCAAGGACGGGCGTTTCCGTGAGGATCTCTACTACCGAATTCGTGGTGCGGAGATTGTCATTCCGCCACTGCGCGAGCGGCGCGAAGATATTCCACTTCTAGTCAATCATGCCGTGGGCAAGTACGCCGCAGAACTTGGGCGTCCCCGCCCGATCGTGCCGCAGCCGGTGATGATGCGGCTGATTGGTTATGACTGGCCCGGAAATGTGCGCGAACTATTCAATGCCATTCATCGGATGGTGGTGACTGCGCAAGGTCCTGAGTTGTCGCTGCGTGATGTCCCCGATGAGGTGCGGTCCACGGATGATGCCGCCGAGGGGCAGGGTGCAGTCGGTTCGCTTGCAGGCGTTGGCCTCGACAAGTTGGAGAAGGAAGCGATTCGTCAAACTCTTGCCATGACTGCTGGGAATCGTGAGCAGGCTGCGCAGATGCTTGGTATCGGCGAACGCACGCTGTACCGCAAGTTGAAGGAGTACGGTCTCCGCT
>JBIKQN010000161.1:0-4641 GCA_044349615.1 Phycisphaerales bacterium | reverse complement strand
GCCGCCGTGTTCAACTGTGTTCCGTAGAGGCTCTGGTGCACTGGCTCGCTCGGCCAACCGCTGCGCAATCGGGACGGCAAGGGCGGCCCGCATACCTGCCGTATGGACACCAACCGCCACCATTGCCACTCCAGCAATCGCTGCCAATGCTCTGCGTTGCCTCTTACCCAGTGCGGCAATTCCAGCGCCAAGGAGCGCAAGTATTGGAACAGTTCCACCCCAGAATGCCAGCATCACCACGCCTCCCTGAAGTGCGGAGCCGGTTCCCGCTGCTACCAATGCGAAGGCCCAGAGCCAACCACACGGCAACAGCGGCGTTGCCAAACCAACAACGGCCGCACGTCGAACTGGCGGCATCGCGGCGGCCGCGCGGTGAACAGCATTGATGGCACGCTGCAACCAAGCTGGCAGCCTAGATCTCCCCGCATCAACGCCCGATGCAGAAAGCAGCAATGCCACTCCGCACAGAGCGACTGCCACCCCCGCCACTACAGCCGTCACGCGCTGCAATCCCACCATGGCACCACCCGCATCCAGCACCGATCCGATGCCACCCGCCACGATGCCAACACACACATACGACATCGCGCGGGCACCGTGATACATACCTGTCGCCGCGATACTTCGACGACCACCACACTCCCCTGCACCGCCACAAAATGCCGCTATGCCGCCACACATGCCCGCGCAATGGGAACTGCCAATCACACTTGCCACCAATACACTACCGGCAAGCGCAATCATGATTCACTCCGAACAGTCTTTACAGACCGGAATTCAACGTTGCGCCGCACCCGATCGCAGAATCGCTTGCCACGCCATTCAACAGTGCTCCGAATTTCCCATTGGCCACCAATTCGAAGTGGAATCTCTGCCGAGTAGTGCCCACTACCGTCGTGGACCAAACGCAGTGCTACCCGGGCATCACCATCAAGAATCGGAATGACATCCACGCGAACACTCGCTCCCTCAATTGGCATCCCATGCTTGTCAGAAACACTGAGCTCTAAACGAGCAAGTCCTGCGGACGTCTGCGATGCAACAATGCTTGGCGTGACCATCCATCGCAACACACCATTCAATGCCAACTGTTGCTTCCACTCATCCCACGCGGCGCCTTTGCGGTAATAGTCTGGCTCCACAGCGGTGGCACCGCGGTCATTCACTGCAAATGACACTACTAAGACCGCGGCAGCGACCACTCCCGAAAGCATGATCACCGGCACGAACGCCCAGCGATTGGCAATGAGCGAACCGCTGGTGACTGCTTTGAGGGTCATGGCATATCTCCCGTAGTCATTGCACCAGTTGCATTGAATGGACCAGCAATTGAAAGTGCTTCGGTCTGCGTGTTTCCAAGATCATCGCGTATCAACACCGATCCATGGCGAGACCCGCGGCCAAACGATGCGGCGGTGGTACGCACCGAAAATGCAATCGATGCGGCACTCGAAGCCGCAACTTCTACCTGCGGAACGGGATCAATAACGACCACATCCGCAATGCCATGCACAGTAAAGGCACGCGTGGTGTCAGTACGGTTCTCAATAAGCAGTCGAATCGGAGTTTCAACACTACCGTCAGCACTCAGAATAAAGTTGCTTCCAACGGTTCGCTCTTGCTCCACCAAGACTTGCTCACGCCGCGCCAAGAGAACCACGAGTGCACTTATCAATACCAATAAAAGCGCCGGATACATAAGTAATCGATATCGGAACGAGGCATTCGGGGTCCCCTCAATGCGATTCTGACTCGAATAGCGAATCAGTCCCGGCGCCTTACCGACACGCTTCATGACTTCATCGCACGCATCAATGCATTGCGCGCAGTGGATGCATTCCAGTTGCAAGCCATCCCGGATGTCTATTCCCGTAGGGCACACTTGTGTGCACATAGTGCATTCAACACAGTCGCCCACTTTCGCTTCATCGGCTTCCATCTTCTTTCGATCTGCAGCGCGCGCACGCGGCTCGCCGCGGATTCGGTCGTATGCCACTACAAGCGAATTTCTATCAAGCAGCACGCTTTGCATGCGCCCATAAGGACACACAAGCGTGCATAGCTGCTCACGAAAGAACACGAAATCAAAGAGCATGAGCGCCACCGTGACGGCAAATACTACAAATGCAACTGGATGATTTGCCGGACTCCGAAGCGTCCACTCCATCATCTGGTCGGTTCCAACGAAGTACGACAAGAACGTGTTCGCTAGATGTGCGCTGATCAACAAAAACGCTGCGTACATTGCAATACGCCGCCACAATGGCGCACCAGAAGCGCCGCGGGGTGATCCCTTACCAAGGAAAAGACGCTCCATCGGTCGGTAGACAAACTCTAAATACACCGTTTGCGGGCATCCCCACCCGCACCAGACTCGACCAAAGAGTGCCGTGATCAGGAATATTGACACAAACACAGTGATCATCAGAATTGCCAGCAACAGAGTCTCGGTGGATCGAAATGTTGTGCCAAAGAATGTGAACTGCCGTGTCATCACATCAAGAAAGATTGCAGGCTTTCCACTGATACGTATCCATGGAAGTGCTGTAAACACCGCAATCAGTACGACGGCAACACCAAGACGCGCGCGCCAAAATCGGCCACGGGCATCGCGCGGCTGCATCCAACGACGGGTGCCATCGGCGTTCAAAGTTGAGAGAACACGGTCATCAAGTTGTGGAAGCGTAAAATCTGCAGCCATGTTCACTCCTTAACAGGCATTCACTTCGCTACACCGCTCGTTGATGCTCCTGCGGCATGCACTGTCTGAGCCAATGGAGCCGCTGTTGGCAATGCCCACGGCGCAATCGTTCCCCCTTGTGCAGCCTTAGGCTGGCTTGGCAATGTGCCGCGCAGATGCGCAACATATGCAGCCAATAGGACGCGTTGCGACGTTACGAACCGCTTATCCCATGCTGGCATTCCCTTGGAAACAACGCCGCTCGTCAAGATTGCAAAGATGTCAGGAGCAACCTTCACGTTGATCCATGAGTCATCGCAGAGATTTGGCCCCGTGCCGCCGCCGCCATCTTTGGCATGACATGTTGCGCAGTTTGCACCGAACATGCCGGCTGCCGCCTGCATCATGCGCGGGTCTGCCATAAGCGATGACATTGTCGCGGGAGTTGGCTGCAAATCGCCTAGCCGCGCAGCCTGCTCCTGAAAGAAGACGCTTTGCTCATCATCAAATTCCTGGACATGACTTGGCCCGACACCAATCATGTAGTACAGCGCATAGAGCGCTGCATAGAAAATTGAGCCCCAAAATATTGCCGACCACCAGAAAGGCATCGGATTGTCGAACTCATGAATGCCATCGCAATCATGTGCATCATGCGCCAATGGCACTGCATTTCCGGCACTCGTTCCCAGTCCTATGTTGCTGTCACCCATGATCAACCTCCTTGCCACCACTAGTGGCTTTTGTGCTGGTATCGCTGTCGAGCGGAATGCGAGCATCGCGCTGCCATCGTGACGCAGGAACCACGAACACCCATGCAACAATTCCTACAAAGAGAACGAATGCCAGAAGCAGGGAAACGATCGACCAAATGCTGCTCGACTGCGTGGCTTCTTCACCAAGCATGATGATGACCGTATTCATTGCGCAGCCCCCATCACAACAGGTGCCACGACCGCCTTTGGTGCAACATCAATCGGCTTGCCAAGATCTGTTCCAAGCCGTTGCAAGTACGCAATCAAGGCAATGACGCGCCGCTGACCCATTCCTTGCATCCCTTCCGGGCGACCGTTCTCCGCCACCAGCTGCGCTTCGACACGATCAGCCTGTGCTCGCGCCGAATCCGTTGCCGCCGCAAGTTCAAGCTCCGTGTAAGGCACGCCAACTTTCTTCAGTGCAGTCATTGCAGGCTGAGCTGCAGTGAAATCAATCGCCTGATCAAGCAAGTGTGCATACGCAGGCATGATTGACCCAGGACTTGTGTCAACCGGACGATTGAAGTGCCGCAGGTGCCACAGCGCACTCGGATTGCGAACGCCCTCGCGAGCAAGATCTGGTCCGATGCGGCGACTTCCCCAGAGGAACGGATGGTCAAACACACTCTCGCCTGGCTTTGAATACTCGCCGTAGCGCTCAGTTTCTGCAATCAGCGGACGGATCATCTGCGAGTGACAATTGACGCAACCTTCAGCAACATAGATGTCGCGCCCAATGCACTCGAGCGGTGTTAGCGGCGTAACGCTTGCAATACGCGGAATATCGCTGCGGATAGCAAACATCGGTACCACTTCAAAGAGCGTGGCCACAACAATCGCTACAGCCACCCATACTGAGAACGCTAATGGAAGCCCCTCTAGATTTCGATGCCAACGGAGCGCTACAAAACGATCAACCGCCCTGCCAATGTCTGTGACACTTCCCTTAGGTAGGGTCGATGGCGGGACGGCGGGCGGTCGCCAACCCCGCGAGAGAGGTGCAGCCTCATACACCGGTACTTCATACGTGCGCGGCCGATTCGCCCAAGTCAACAGGAGATTGACGCAACCAATGATGGCAGCAACCAAGTAGAGCGTTCCACCAACTGACCGAATCCAATACAGCGGAACCATTTTAGTGACCGTTGTAAGGAAGTCGTACTGCAGCACGCCATCAGAATTGAAGGCGCGCCAATTGAGACCTTG
>JBIKQN010000160.1:0-4657 GCA_044349615.1 Phycisphaerales bacterium | reverse complement strand
GGCAACGTGATCATCTCTGTTACTGGCGACTTCAATCCCGATGACATGATGAAGCGCTTGAGCGCTGCGATGGCCGGCTGGCAGCGTGGCGATGTGGCTTCGAACCCGCCTGCCCCAACCAATGTCTTCAAGCCCGGCGTCTACCACGTTGGCAAGGACATTCCGCAAGGCAAGGTACGCATCGGCCGCCGCAGTATTCAGCGCGATGATCCGGATTACTTCAGTGCGGAGATGATGAACGAGATCCTCGGTGGCGGCGGATTTACCAGCCGTCTCATGAAGAACATTCGTTCCAACGAAGGCTTGGCGTACAGCGTTGGCTCACGTTTCGAAGCTGGCGTTTACTACCCCGGCCAGTTTGCTGGCGCGTTCGAATCCAAGAATGGAACGGTTGCGCTTGCCGTGAAGTTGATGCGCGAGGAGTTCAAGCGCATGCAGGATGAGCCAGTGAGTGCTGAGGAATTGGAAGTTGCCAAGAAGAGCTTCATTGAAGCGTTCCCTGGCCAGTTCTCCAGCAAGGATGCCACGCTCGGCATCTTTGTCTCCGACGAGTGGACTGGTCGCGATCCTGAATACTGGCAGCGCTACCGCGACGCCATCCAGAAGGTCACGGCTGCAGACATTCAGCGCGTTGCCAAGAAGTACCTCAACTTTGATGACATGGCAGTGATGGTGGTCGGCAAGTGGGACGAAATCGCTCCCGGCGACCAGAACGGCCGCGCCAAGATGTCCGAGTTCTTTGGTGGAAAGGCCATGGAGTTGCCACTGCGCGACCCAATGACCATGAAGCCAATGGATACGCCAGCGCAGAGTGACTCTGCGCCCGCTCCAACATCCTGAGTTTGATACAACAACAGCGCCACAGTGAACGCATCATGCGCTCATTGTGGCGCTGTTGCGTTGAACTGCACATTGGTAATGGCGGACACACGGCCAGCCATCACTTTCGCAGCGATATCACTGATGTAGATGGCTCGGTCATCGGTGATCCCCAGCGCCGCAAGTTGGCCGTGCACATTCGTGATCACCTTGCGGACGCGTCCAACAATCACGGTGAGGCGATCTTTCCGCGCGCTGTAACTGATGATCAATGCTGGCGAGACGCTACTGAGCACAGCGGGCTGCGTTCCAAATGCAATGAAACTATTGCCGCTTGAGCTGTAGCGGATCACTAGACCATTCAGACCGCCGAATCGACTTCCATATGGATCGAAGCCGGGGTTCATGTACAGGAGCGGCATGGTGTTCACGGAGAGGAACCCCTGGCTCCCGTTCGTGCCAGCTGCGAATGTAGGCGCGGCGGGCATGGCACTGGCGGCGGGCGTTACGGCTTGGAGCCGGATTGACAGCGTCCAGTTGGATCGAAAGTTGACGGTGCGGTCGACATTGATGGCGACCGTGGCGTCGGTAGCGGCCAGACACGCCGGGGCTGGAATGGCTGCCAAACCCGCCATGCTGAGCAGAAGGCCGGAAAGAAGGCCGCGGGAGGGGCGAAGATTCATAATGCTCAGGATGTTCATGCTGAAGGAGGGTACGCAGGGGCGTGCGCACGAGTTCACCGCCGTTGGCAACAAGCCCGCCTATCCTTTACCCCTCATGACACTCGCTGCATCCACTTCTGGCACCCATAACGCGCCCAGCCCCCGCAACGCCCGTGCGCTGCGCCGAGACCCCGCGCTCACGGACATCGCACGCAAGGTGGAGGCGGGCGAGCGCCTCACCGCCGCCGATGGAGCCGTGCTCTTTGCGACGCCGGACATTCATGAGGTCTGTCGCTTGGCCGACATGGTGCGCCGGCGCCTGCATGGCGATGCGGTCTTCTACAACATCAATCGGCATCTGAATTACTCCAACATCTGCGCCCTCAGTTGCAAGTTCTGCGCGTTCCACCGCAAGAAGGATCAGGACGGCGCCTACGAACACAACTTGGATGACATCCGCGCCGAGGCACGCAAGGCACGCGAGAGCGGTGCCACCGAGATGCACATCGTGGGCGGACTGCATCCGTGGCTACCGTTTAGTTACTACACCGACATGCTGCGCGCCATCGGGGAAGAGGCGCCACAGATTCACATCAAGGCATTTACGGCGGTGGAGATTGTGCATCTTCAGCGCATCTCAAAACGCGGCGGCGATGGGTACGAAGGCGTGCTTGCTGTGTTGCGTGATCTGATCGCGGCGGGTCTCGGCAGCTTGCCGGGAGGCGGCGCGGAGGTCTTTGATGATCGCGTGCATGATGAGGCGTTCAAGGGCAAGATTCGTAGCGACCAGTGGCTTGATGTGCATCGCGCCGCGCATGAATTGGGGATCAATTCGAATGCCACCATGTTGTACGGGCACATTGAGGAGCGCAGTGAGCGGCTACATCACATGGAACTGCTGCGCCTGCAGCAGGATCACACGCTGAGCGCGTGGGCTGATGCGCAAGGCATTGCGAAGGATGCGAACGGCGCGGTGGTGCTCACTGGGCCTGCTGCCAGTTACCCGCACGAGCGGCTGCCGATGCCGGGTTCGCGTGGGCTGAAGACTGGCTACTTCCAGACGATTATTCCGTTGCCATTCTTCCCGAATGCAAGCGAGCTTGAGTATCTGCCGGGGCCAACGGGGTTGGAAAACCTGCGCACGTTGGCGATCGCGCGCTTGATGCTCGACAACTTCCCACACGTGAAGGCATTCTGGATCATGCAGACATTGCCGATGGCGCAGCTTGAGTTGCAAGCGGGCGCTGACGACATTGACGGCACCGTGGTGTGGTACGACATCACTAAGGCTGTCGGCGAAGGCAATCACCAAGAGACCAGCGTTGGTGATTTGGCGCGCGCGATCCGTGAAGCGGGGTTCACGGCGGTGGAGCGGGATACGGTGTATCGGCGGGTGGAGCGCGATGCGAAGACGGGGGCGTGGCAGACAGCGAAGGAATGAAATCGCACCGCCCCAATAAATGGGGACAGGGGTGGACGGCACCTATTTACCGCGGATGGCCCAGCCGAGTTCGGGCATTTTTAGTAGGCGGGCGGCGGCCATGTAGGTGACGATGCCAAGGCCTGCCAAGACTAGCGTGGCGGCCACGCTCCAGAGCCATGTGTCTTCGCCGGCAAAGGCAATCGACGCAAGACCAGCAACGCCAGCCATCGCAGCACTGGCAGCAATCGTGCGGGCAAATGATCCGCGCGTCTCGCGATCAATCACGGTGCCCATGCGCTTATGCATGATGCGGGTCATGATGACAATCTGCACAATCGCAGCAATCGCCGTACTGAGCGCGAGTCCGCCCACACCAAGCGGCGTCCAGATGAGAACCATGTTCAGCGCGAAGTTGAGTGCCACCATCCAGATGCTGACTTTCACCGGGGTCACGCTGTCGCCCAATGCGTAGAACGCGCGCGTGGACAGTTGTTGCATGGAGTACGCCCAAATGGCGGGCGCATACATAGCGAGCACGAAGCCGACTTTCTGCACATCATCGTGACCAAACTTGCCGCCTTGGAAGATCGCAGCAGCAAGCGGCTCGCGCACCAGTACTAGGCCAACGCTTGCTGGAAACCCGATGAAGAAACTCAGCCGCATGCCCCGGCGCAGGGTTGCCAGAAATCGGTCCGGATCATTTGACTCCCTTGAAAGTGTCGGGAAAATAGCGGTCGCGATTGCCACGCCGAACACACCAAGCGGGAACTCATACAGACGCTGACCGTAACTCAAGACAGTCATGCTTCCAGGTGGAAGCGGATACTCCACGCCAAAGATGGTTGGCCCAACAATGGTTTGGTAGCTAGCAACCAATCCATCAATAAAGGTATTCACCTGAAAGATGCCTAGCCCAAGAAGCATGGGGAGTGCCTTGAACAGCACCTCCTTCATGTGCGGCCAGTTGGGCTTCAAATCCAGATGCGGACGAATGCGATGATGCCGTAATGACCACAGGCTCCATGCAAGTTGCAACACGCCTGCCACGATCACGCTCCATGCCACGATCTGAATATGTGGCACCGGATCAATATGTTCGGTGAGGCCGGCATTCAGTGCGTAGTAACTGCCATAGAACGCCGCGCTCACAATGCAGATGTTCAGGATGATGGGGCTTGCTGCACTCGGACCAAACTTACCGTGCGTCTGCAACATGGCTCCAACCAAGGCAACCAAGCACACGAGCGGCATGTATGGCAGCATCACCATGAGTAACTGAATGCCCAGCATCGGGGACTCACTCAGATCATTGATGAAGTAAAGGGCGATCTCGCCGACGATGGTGACGCCCGAGAGCAGCACCGCTAGCAGTGCAAGCATAAGCCCCGCGAACTGACGCGCAGTCTCTGGGTGGTCACGGTCAAGCTTGGTGTAGACCGGCAGGAACGATGCGGTCAGCGCACCCTCTCCGAATAGGCGTCGGAAGAGGTTCGGCACTTGGAAGGCGAAATTGAACGCGTCCATCACCATGCCAGCGCCAAAGACGCGGGCAAGCAGCGCGTCCCGGGCGAAGCCCGTGATGCGGCTGACGAAGGTGAGCACCGTAAAGGTGCGAGCGTGGCGTTCGAATCCTCGACCCATGATCGTGCGCGCGGTGGTCTACGCGGTTACCTTGTATCGGACAGATGCGACGCCGACCGACAGCCATCCTCCTGCTTGCCACCATCGTGGCCACCACATGGGCGACCGGATG
>JBIKQN010000066.1:0-7155 GCA_044349615.1 Phycisphaerales bacterium | reverse complement strand
ACGGTAACCAGCGCCAGGGCTCAGCCCGCACCAAGAGCCGCGGCTCCGTGCAGGGCTCAACCCGCAAGCTCTACAAGCAGAAGGGCACGGGAAGCTCCCGCGTCGGCGCCTCGCGCGTCCCCGGACGCAAGGGCGGTGGTGTTGCGTTTGCGAAGACCCGCACCCGCGAGGACTTCCGTACTGACCTCACCAAGAAGATGCGTCGCCTTGCAAATCGCAACGCGCTCCTTGCCAAGTTGGTGGACAACGAAGTCAAGTGCTTCGACTCATTGGCTTTCGCTGAGCCAAACACCAAGACCTTCGCTGGCATGATGAAGAAGGTCGGCATCAACCGAACCTGCCTCGTCGCCGTGAATCCTGCCAACCGAACTGCCATGGCGTCCGCGCGCAACATCGAGGGCGTTGATGTTCGCCGCATCGAGCAGCTCAATGTGTTCGACCTCCTCAACCACCGCTTCCTCGTTGTTGACAAGGCCTCACTCGCCTCGTTCATCGATGAGAGTTGCTACCCCGTCGCCGAGAAGACTGAGGCCTGAGCCCTCTGAAAGGCCAATCAACGATGGAACCTACAACAGTCATCAAGATGCCGATCATCACCGAGAAGGTGACGGCTGCCAGTGAATTCAACCAATACGCGTTCCACGTTGACCACCGCGCAACGAGGACCGATGTCAAGAAGGCTATTGAAGCCATCTATGGTGTCAAGGTTGTTGCGGTACGGACTCAGGTCCGTCAAGAGCGTGATCGCACTTACAAGTACGGAAAGACCATCGGTAAGACTTGGAAGCGGGCAATGGTCCGCGTCGCCGAAGGACAAAAGATCGAGCTGTTCTAAGAGATAGGAACAGGAGCAACACATGGCAATTCGCGTCTACAAACCAACAACGAACGCCCGGCGTAATGCCTCGGTGAACATGCACATCGAGGTGACTAAGAAGTCACCCGAGAAGAGCCTGCTTCGCCCCCTGCACAAGACGGGTGGTCGTAACTGCCAGGGCAAACTCACCGTCATTCAACAGGGTGGCGGTCACAAGCGCCGCTACCGCCTCATTGACTTCAAGCGCCAGAAAGATGGCATGAAGGCAATGGTGGTCGGTATCGAATACGACCCAAACCGCACATGCCACATCGCGCTCTTGAAGTACGAAGACGGCACGCTGCGATACATCTTGGCACCCAAGGGCCTGACCGCTGGCGACTCGGTTCTCAGTTCCGCTGATCAGATCGATCCGCGCGCTGGCAACTGCATGCCGCTCAAGCACATCCCAACCGGTCTCGAAGTTCACAACATCGAAGCCACTCCCGGACGCGGCGGCACCATGGTTCGTGCTGCTGGTATCGGCGCCCGCTTGACCAACAAGGAAGGTCGCTTTGCCACCCTTGTGATGCCATCTGGCGAAATTCGCCAAGTGCTTCTCGAGTGCCGTGCAACCGTCGGAATGGTCGGCAACCCCGACAACTCCAACGTTGTTCTCGGTAAGGCTGGACGCGCTCGTTGGCTCGGTCGCCGCCCACGTACCCGTGGTGTTGCAATGAGTCATCATCAGCATCCACACGGTGGTGGTGAAGGTCGCTCCAAGGGCGGCCAGGATCCTTCCAACGCAAGCGGAACGCTCTCCAAGGGCGGACGCACTCGTCGCTACGGACTGTCGTCCGACAAGCTCATTATTCGTCGTCGCAAGAGTCGCCGTTACGGCCAGCTCAAGCTCTAAGAACACACACCCGGAGAACACGCCATGTCCCGTTCACTCAAGAAAGGCCCCGTTGTTGACGAGAAGTTGTTCCGTCGCGCGGAGGCAATGCAGGCCAGCACCGGCAAGCGCACGTCGATCAAGACTTGGCGCCGTGCATGCACCGTCGTACCGGAGTTCGTTGGTCTGACCTTCGCGGTCCACAACGGTAAGAACTTCGTGGATGTGTTCATCAGCGAAGAAATGGTCGGGCACAAGCTCGGCGAGTTCTCGCACACGCGCACCTTCAAGGGCCACACCAACAAGAAGGAAGGCATCTAAGTCCGCGATGGCGCCCCGCGCCGTCATGCACTTGAATGAACAACACCATGGCTTCCAAAGACACCAAACAGTACGCCGCGTCCCACAAGTTCGCCCGCATCGCGCCCCGCAAGGCGCGACTGGTTGCGGACATGATCCGCGGCAAGAAGATTGAAGACGCGATTGCCGTCCTCGACTTCAGCCCACGCCGCGGCGCGTGGTTCATCAAGACTGTCCTTCGCAGCGCGGTTGCAAATGCAGAGGAGGCCAACCTCGATGTTGGTCGTCTCTTCGTGAGCGAAAGCCGCGTCGACGAAGGTCCGACCATCAAGCGTTTCCAGCCAAAGGATCGCGGTCGTTCGCACCCAATCATGAAGCGCACTAGCCACATTCACGTCTCCGTCGACGTCCGCTGACGTCCACACACAGGAACACCCACAATGGGACAGAAGACCAACCCTTTCGGATTCCGCGTCGGAGTAACCGAGGCTCACAAGAGCCGCTGGTTTGCACCTAAGGCGCTCTTCGGCGAACTGCTCGTCGAGGATTACAAGATCCGCAAGTTCATCGACAAGCGCCTGAACCGCACGCCCCCTTACGCGGCTGTGAGCGATGTCTACATCGAGCGCACCCGCGAAGAGCTCTCGGTCATCGTGAAGACCGCCCGACCTGGGCAGGTCGTCGGCCTCAAGGGCGCCGAGATCGAGCGTCTTACCAAGGATCTTGAGGCCCTCACAGGTCGCAAGGTTGGCATCAAGATCATCGAGATCAAGAATCCGGAAATCGTTGCCCGCCTCATCGGCGAGTCGATGGCCGAGCAGATCAAGAAGCGCGCGAACTACCGCCGCGTCGTCAAGCAGCGCGCCGAAGGTGCAATGCAGAACGGTGCAAAGGGAATCCGCATTCTGATGGCTGGTCGTCTCGGCGGCGCCGAGCTCGCACGCACCTTCGACACACGCTTGGGCTCCATCCCACTGTCGACCTTGCAGGCAAATATCGATTTCTCGATCACCCACGTTGAAACCACCTACGGAATCATCGGCATCAAGGTCTGGGTCTACAAGGGCCTGTTTGAGCAAGCCGAAGACGACACCACCACCAATGCAGCCGGCGGACGCGCACGCGCCCGTGGCCGTCGCTGATAAAGAAGAAGCAAACAGGACCATACGATGTCAAACCTGATTCCAAAGCGAGTCAAATTCCGCAAGCAGCAGCGCGGCAAGATGAAGGGCAACGCCACCCGCGGCAACTATGTCGCCTTCGGTGACTACGGCCTTCAGTGCCTCGAGACCCATTGGCTCTCGGGCCGTCAGCTTGAAGCTGGCCGTGTTGCAGCGCAGCACTTCCTGCGTCGCCAGGGCAAGGTGTTCATTCGAGTCTTCCCAGACAAGCCAATTTCCAAGAAGCCGCTCGAAACCCGCATGGGTAAGGGTAAGGCTGAAGTGGACTTCTGGGCTGCCTGCGTGAAGCCTGGCACCGTGCTGTTTGAGATCGCGGGCGTTCCCGAGGATCTTGCCAAGCAGGCATTCGCGCGTATCGCACACAAGATGCCAGTTCGTTGCCGCTTCGTCGGCCGCCGACTCGCAGTCTGATCAGTCATTGAATTCCACCCGAACTACTCCACTCGAAAGGCAGCCAAAAGATGAAGGCAGCTGAAGTCAAAAAGCTCCGCGACGATGAGATCGCCGCCGAAGCAGCCCGTCTCCGCAAGAAGCTCTACGAGCTCCGCGCCCAGACGATCACTGAGAAGATCAAGGACTCGTCCCAGTTCAAGAAGAATCGCCAACTCCTGGCGCGTCTCCTGACCGAGCGAACCACCCGCATGAAGAAGGTCACCACGTGAGTACCAAGGCAGAGATCAACGTCACTGAGAACGCTCAGCATCGCATCGGCATCGTCGAGACCGCTTCACGCGAGAAGACGCGCAAGGTGACGATTCAGTACGTCTCCAAGCACCCCAAGTACGGCAAGTACGTGCGTAAGCGCACCGTCCTGCATGTGCATGATGCAAAGAATGAGACCGGAGTTGGCGACCGCGTTGAAATCGCGGAATGCCGTCCGATCTCGCGAACCAAGCATTGGACTGTTGTTCGCGTTGTAGAGAAGGCACCGGCTAAGGCCGAGATGGTCTTTGAAGCAGACGCTGGCACCAAGAAGAAGAAGTGAATTGATGGGGCACTTTGCCTCGCGCAATCCGTCCCGCCCCGCGCAACCCGTCCCGATCCCGGGACAACTAGACAGGAACAAGCATGATTCAGAAGGAATCCAGACTCGAAGTGGCTGACAACAGCGGCGCCAAGGTCGCCATGGTGATCGGCGTACTCGGCGTCTCCACCGCCACTGGTCGCTTTACCCGCGCCTCAATGGGCGTCGGCGACCGCGTGATCTGCGCCATCAAGGACGCGATCCCGAACGGTCAAGTGAAGTCCGGCGACAAGGCCGAGGCAGTCATCGTTCGCGTTAAGTCCCCGACCCGTCGCTCCGATGGCAGCTACGTTCGATTCGATTCGAACGCATGCGTCCTCGTCGACAAGGAAGGCAATCCGAAGGGCACCCGCATCTTCGGCGCCGTCGCTCGTGAACTTCGCGAGAAGAACTTCATGAAGATCGTGTCCCTCGCTACGGAGGTCATCTGATGCCAGCCCATATCCGCAAGGGTGATGTCGTCTTCGTCCGCTCTGGCTCTGACAAGGGCAAGACCGGTGAGGTCGTCTCTGTTGATCCTTCAACCTCGCGCTGCGTGGTGAAGGGGATCAATCTTCGCACCAAGCACATGAAGCCGACTCAACTGCGTCCAAAGGGCGCGATTGTCAAGCTTGAACTCCCGATCCACATTTCCAAGGTCAGCCCGATCGCTGACGGCAAGCCCACTCGCGTGCGCTTTGCCGTGAAGGCTGATGGCTCCAAGGTTCGCGTTGCTGCTAAGAGCGGCAAGGAACTTGGCGTTGTCTCCCCAGCTCGCAAGACCCCGGCAGCCGCCGGCAAGAAGGCTAAGTGAGCCCAACCATGACCACAGCAGCCACCACAGCCACCAAGTCTCGGCTCCACACCATGTATATGGAGCAGGTCGCCCCGAAACTCATGAAAGAGTTCGGTCTGACCAACATCAACCAAGTTCCGGTGATCGAGAAGGTCATCGTCAACACTGGCGTCGGCAAGCAACTTGAGAACCAGAAGCTCAAGCCCGAGATCCGCGACACGGTGTACGACACCTATCGCAAGATCACCGGTCAGAAGGCCGTGATGACCATCGCCAAGAAGAGCGTTTCGAACTTTAAGGTTCGTGAAGGCGCTCCCAGTGGCTTCATGGTCACACTTCGCCGCGACAAGATGTGGAGCTTCCTCGACCGTCTCATGAACCTCGCGATTCCGCGTATCAAGGACTTCCGAGGCGTCAATGATCGATCATTTGACAAGGGCGGTTCCTGGAGCTTCGGCCTCAGCGAGCAAGCAGTGTGGCCTGAGATCAATATGGCGAGCGTGACGTTCTTCCACGGAATGAACATCACGATCGTCTTCCGGAACAGTGATCCCAAGATGAGCCGCTTCGCGCTGGCCGAACTGGGAATGCCGTTCGAGAAGCCTGAAGACCGCAAGAAGAAGTAATCGAAACAAACACAGTGGTCGGCATGCGCTGACCAAATGAACTCACTCACTGAACGATCGACCTTACCGAAAGATCGACAAGGAACACCCGAATGGCTAGCAAGCGAGTATTTGCAAAGATGAGTCGGAAGCCGAAGTTCTCAAGCCGAGAGCAGCTCCGGTGCGAGATCACAGGTCGCGCCCGCGGCAATTATCGCAAGTTCCGCATTTGCCGGCACATGCTCCGGGAGCTCGCGCTCCAGGGGATGGTCCCCGGTATGCGTAAGGCGTCTTGGTGACCCACTTCAAGATCAACGAATTAGAAGGAGCCGAACATGGCGCTTCAAGACCTCACCGCTGACATGCTCACTCGCATCCGCAACGCCTGCCGAAATCGGGCGAAGCAGGTGCTCGTCCTAAACAACAAGCTCAATCACGGAGTCGCGGGAGTCCTCGTCAAAGAGGGCTACATCCGCAGCTTCGAGCTCGTCGCCGACGGCCGTCAAGGCCTCATCCGCGTCGACCTCAAGTACGGCCCACGTGGTGAAATGCTCATCCATCACCTCGAGCGCGTTTCGCGCACCGGTTGCCGTGTGTATCGCGGCGTCGAGGAACTGCCGCGCCCGATGTCGGGTCTCGGTATTGCCATCGTTTCCACCAGCCACGGCGTCATGAGCGATCGCGAGTGTCGCGAGAAGCGCCTCGGCGGCGAAGTCGTCGCGACCGTTGGTTGACCATTCATAGCGACTCAGGAGCAGCAGAATGTCTCGCATCGCACGTAAGCCCGTCATGATCCCCGCAGGAGTTAAGGTGGCCGTCAATCCGGCCTCCAGAACTGTCAATTTCGAGGGACCCAAGGGCAAACTCTCAATGACCTACCGACCAGAAGTCGGAGTCAAACTCGACGGTTCAATTGTTGAAGTCACCATGGATCCTGCGATCGTGGAACTCGGCAGCAATCGAGCATTCTGGGGTACCACCCGCGCACTCATCGCAACAGCGGTGGAAGGCGTCCTCAAGGGTTACGAGAAGAAGCTCGAAATCGTCGGCGTCGGTTGGGGTGCCAAGGTGCAGGGCAAGAAGCTCGTGCTCACCGTGGGCTTCGCCAACACCCTCGATGTTGCTATCCCCGAAGGCGTCAAGGTTGAGGTGGTTCAGATGATGATCACCGTCAGCGGACCCGACAAGCAGGCCGTTGGCGAGTTCGCCTCCAAGTGCCGCGCAAAGCGTAAGCCAGAACCGTACAACGGCAAGGGCATCAAATACACCACTGAAGTCATCCAGCGCAAGCAGGGTAAGGCGTTCGGCTCCTAAGCCGCGCACTGAAGGAATACGATCATGGACAAGAGCACAGCAAAGACTTTCCGCCGCGACCGACGCAAGAAGGGTATGCGCAAGACCCTCTCAGGTACGCCAACGCGTCCCCGCCTCAGCGTTTATCGCTCGCTGCAACACATCTACGCGCAACTCATCGACGATCTGGCAGGCTGCACACTTGCATCTGCGAGTTCGCTCGATGTTTCCGCCGTCGCCAAGAAGGGCGGCAACATTGGAGCTGCCAAGGAAATTGGCAAGGCAC
>JBIKQN010000058.1:0-7468 GCA_044349615.1 Phycisphaerales bacterium | reverse complement strand
CAAGGCACCCGCCGAGCGCGCAAAGAAGGCCGGCGTAACGACCGTTGTCTTTGACCGCAACGGTTTCCGTTACCACGGCCGCATCGAGGCCGTTGCTGAGGGCGCCCGCGAGGGCGGCCTGTTGTTCTGAGCCGATCAAACACCCGAATCCACTGCCTAAGCAGACGAATTAAAGCGAGTCCAAGACATGGCTGAGCTCATCGACGAATCATCAAGTATTGAGTCCACTACGGTGGGCGTCTATCGCACCAGTTCCACCGTTGCCGGCGGACGCCGCTTCAGCTTTGCCGCGCTTGTCGTGGTTGGCGACAAGCAGGGTCAGATCGGCATCGGCTATGCCAAGAGCAAGCAAGTTCCGCTTGCTGTTGAGAAGGCGCAGAAGGAAGCCCGTCGCAAGATGGTTCGCTACCCACTGCTCCGCAAGACCATTCCGCATGCCGTTGAGGGTCACTTCGGTGCCTCGAAGGTGCGCTTGGTTCCTGCCAACCCAGGTACTGGCGTTCTCGCCGGTGCTGCGGTGCGCGCCGTCCTTGAGATGCTCGGCATTCAGGACTGCCTCACCAAGGGCTACGGCTCGACCAACCCAAAGAACCTCGTCAAGGCCGTGATCAACGCTCTCGAGCAATTGCAGACCCGTGAAAAGGTTGAGCAACTCCGCGGCGTGAGCATCGGTGCTACCCACGTTGAGGAATCCGTTGAACGCGGCTTGGCTGCCATGCCGCAAGCGAAGTCTGGCGACAAGATGCAGGCTCCCAAGAACACCCTCGGCGACGAGCGTCGTCGTGGTGGTCGCGGTGGTCCTCGCGCTCCGCGCCGTTTCGAAGAGTCTGCAGCTGCTGCTCCAGCAACCGCTCCAGGCGCTCCCGCACCATCGGCGCCACCAGCGTCCTGAATTTCATTCTCTTCCTGAATTAGTTAACGATCCATACACCTCTTTACTTCCTCGAAGCTTTATAGCTTCCAAGGCAAGGAACACCCCCCGCCATGATGATTCATGACATTACGAAGGTCGCCGGCAAACACCGTCCTCGCAAGCGCGTTGGTCGCGGCGAAGGCAGCGGTATTGGCGGTACCAGTACCCGCGGTCACAACGGCGCCAAGAGCCGTGCAGGCTGGTCGAGCCGACCCGGTTACCAGGGCGGCGCAACGCCGTTCATGCGTCGCTTCCCCAAGCGTGGCTTCAAGAATGGTTTCCGAACCCTGTTCCACGTTGTGAACGTGCAGGTCCTCGACAAGCACTTCGAAGCTGGCGCCACAGTTGATGTGGCTGCGCTCGCCAAGATCGGTCTCGTACCGGACGCGACGCTTCCACTCAAGGTGCTCGGTCATGGTGACATCACCAAGAAGCTGACAATCGTTGCGGCGAAGTTCTCCGCAACGGCCAAGGACAAGATCGAGAAGGTCGGCGGTACCGCGAAAGTCTCCGAGTAAGAACCTGAATGCTTAGCGCCTTCGCCAACATCTTCCGCATCGCTGAATTGCGAAACCGCGTCCTCTTCACGCTTGGCGTGTTGGCCGTGTATCGCATTGGATTCTGGATCCCGGTTGTTGGCGTGGATCAGTCTGCACTGGTTGAGAACGCGAAGACAGCGGCGTCCAATGCCACTGGCTTTGGTCGCCTCTTGCAATTTGCAAGCATCTTCTCAGGCGGGTCACTTGGTCAGAGCACGATCTTCGGTCTGGGCATCATGCCCTACATCACTGCTTCCATCATCTTCCAGTTGTTGCAGGCGGTGTATCCACCCCTGCAGGAATTGAAGAAGGAAGGGCAGTCCGGTCAGCAGAAGATCATGGAGTGGACCCGGTATGTCACCGTTGGTCTCTGCATCGTTCAGGGCTACATTTGGCTGAATTACCTGCGCGGCACCAACCTGGTGCAGCCGATGTTCCTGCAAAGTGCTCCGCAGACGGTGATCTTCTTCGTGGTGGGTATCACTGCGCTGACGGCCGGCAGTCTGTTCCTGATGTGGCTTGGCGAGCAAATCGACAAGTACGGCATCGGTAACGGCGTGTCCATCATTCTGACAGCCGGAATCCTCAGTCGCATGCCCAATGCCATCGGTTGGGTTGTTGAGAACTTTGACCCTCGGCAGACCGCAGAGCCAGGCAAGATTGGTATCGCTGGTCTCGCTGTGTTGGTGGTGAGTTTCGTTGGTATCACCGCCGGTGCAGTGATCATGACGGTTGCCACTCGGCGCATTCCGATTCAGCAGGCCAAGCACACGCGCGGCCGTAAGGTCTATGGTGGGCAGAAGCACTACCTGCCGTTGCGCATCAATCACGCCGGCGTGATGCCGATCATCTTTGCAAGTTCATTGATGATCTTCCCATCTGCCATCTTTGGAGCGTGGGACAACGCCACTGCTCAGGATTCGATCGTTAAGGGATTCACCACATTCATCGCCCGCGAGAGCCAGATCGGGACATTCCCGTACATCGTGTGCGAAATTGCGATGATCTACTTCTTTGCATACTTCTGGACGACCGTCCAGATGAGTCCAGACGACATGGCCAAGCAGTTGAAGGACCATGGTTCCTTCATCCCCGGGCTTCGTCCTGGACCGCGCACGGCTGAGTACTTGCAGACTGTCCTTGGACGTATCACCTACGTGGGTGCAGGATTCTTGGCGATCATCGCCGTGATTCCAACCTTGGTGACGCAGGCCATGGGGATTCCGTTCCAAGTTTCGCAGTTCCTTGGCGGCACTGGACTCCTGATTGTTGTCTCGGTTGGCCTTGACCTGATTCAGCGCCTCGAAGCCAATCTGGTGATGCGCAACTACGAAGGATTCCTCGGTCAGGGCGGCGACGCTCGTGGCAGTCGGATGAGGAGCGCTCGCGGATGAATCAGGTTGTTGCCGAGCTTCATGGAACGACGAATGCTGCGCGCGTGGGCGTGCGGTCGGCAATGACGCTGCGTTCAGCAGACGAGATTGCCTCCATTGAGCGTGCGGGAGCCATTGTTGCAGCTGCGCTTGACGCTGCCGAATCAGCAGTTGTTGCTGGTGTGACCACCGCTGAACTCGATGCGCTTGTACGAGCCATGATTGTGGCTCACGGAGCAGAGGCATCATTCCTTGGATATTCGCATCCGACGGATGGCCCTGCGTTCCCGGCATCAGCATGCATCAGCGTGAACAACGAAGTAGTGCACGGCATTCCTGGAACTCGCGTTCTGAATGCAGGTGACCTCGTCAAGATCGATGTTGGCGTCCGCCTTGCGGGATGGTGTGCAGATGCCGCTATCACCGTGCGCGTACCAGCAAACACACAGCACACAGCGCATCAGACTTCGTCGGATGACGCTCAGGTACTGAATTTTACCGCTGACTCTTTCATCGCTGATGCATGGCAAACGCTTCATGTTGGCATCGCTGCCATGCAGCCTGGCATGCGTTGGAGTGAAGTAGCGGATCGAATGCAGCGCCACGCAGTGTCCTGTGGGCACGGCATGGTTGATGGCTGGCATGGACATGGAGTTGGTCGTTCGGTGCATGAAGCACCGCAGGCTCCGTCGACAGTCTCGGCTGGTCTCCGCGAGTTCCGCGACTTCACACTGCTCCCTGGAATGGTGCTTGCAGTCGAGCCGATCTTGGTGATGGGTCAGCAGGGCGTCATTGACGCATCTGGTTGCCTAGTACCTGTTCCGGTATCGATTGCCGCTGACTGCTGGACGGTTGCTGTTGCACCCGGCTTGCTAGCTGCACATGTTGAACACACGATTGCGGTGACCCGTTCGGGTCCTCGCATTCTTACTCGCCGCACGGGCGTCCGTGCTGGTATCGCCCTGAACGATTGCAATGGAGGCAGCAGCCGACTCCTCGGCTGACGTCATATGGCTACGAAAGAGTTACATGGCTAAGGAAGACAAGATCACGCTCGATGCCGAAGTGGTGGAAGCTTTGCCGGACGCAATGTTCCGGGTCAAGCTCCAGAACAACCAGGAGATCCTGGCCTACGTCAGCGGCAAGATGCGCAAGTTCTTCATCCGAATTCTTCCTGGCGATAAGGTCACTATTGAACTCAGCCCATACGACATGACTAAAGGCCGCATCGTCTACCGCTTCTAAACCCGCGCTTTGCGCGACAACCGCATTTCACCGCCTCGTACATTCGCCACTTAACCGTAAGGAAACACCATGAAGGTCCGCAGCAGCATCAAGCGCCGAACCATGGATTGCCAGATCGTCGTCCGTAAGGGCAAGCGCTTCGTCATCAACAAGAAGAACCCCCGCCTCAAGCAGCGTCAAGGCTAAAAACCAACCGTTGATCAAGACCCTTGCATCAAAGATGATGCACTCGTCCATCACGGCACGCAACGAAGGAAACTCACTATGCCCCGTATCGCAGGCATCGACATCCCGGAAAAGAAGAAGATTCGCTTCTCGCTCCGCTACATCTTCGGCATTGGTCCGAAGGTGTCGGACGACATTCTCGCCAAGCTCGGCATCGACGGTGAACGTCGCGCTAGCACGCTTGATGACAAAGAGATCGCCAGCATTGCAGGCGAAATCGATGCCAACCACCCAGTGGAAGGTGCACTTCGCCGCCAGGTCCAACAGGACATCCAGCGGCTCAAGGACACCAAGAGCTACCGTGGCGAGCGTCATCGCAAGAACCTCCCCGTGCGTGGACAGCGCACTCGCACCAACGCACGCACCCGCAAGGGTCGCAAGAAGACGGTCGCCGGCAAGAAGGGCGTGAAGGGCTAAATAGCCCCAGCACCTCGTTCACCGATCACCGACTGAAAGCACCTCAAGGAGCACATAGATATGGCAAGCAAGAAAAAGGTCCGCAAGAACGTCACGAAGGGCGTGGTTCACGTCAACGCGTCGTTCAACAACACCATGGTGACCATCACCGACGTCAATGGCGAGACCATCTCATGGGACTCGGCTGGCAGCGTTGGATTCAAGGGCGCCCGCAAGAGCACGCCGTTTGCGGCGAGCCGCGCGAGCGAGAAGGCCGCCGGCAAGGCGCGTCGTCTTGGCATGAAGGAAGTGGAAGTGCGCGTGAAGGGCCCGGGTCCGGGTCGCGAAAGCGCTGTCACTGCCCTTTACGCCGCAGGCTTGAAGGTCACAACCATCGAAGATTGCACGCCGATTCCGCACAACGGCTGCCGTCCACCGAAGAAGCGCCGCGTCTAACGCGCATCGACTTTGTCCCTCTGCCGCAACAGGGGGGCGCAACCGGCTCCGGCAGCGGTCGCGCCCATCCGAACAGGCAGAGGTTTCCTCACAAAGGGTTCATTGACCAACAAGTGGTCAGCCCGAGGTCCTGCCGGACCGTTACTAGGAGATTGAATCATGCATATCCGCTGGCGTGGACTCGAACTTCCCTACCGCCTCGAAAAAGACGAGCGCTCGGCTACCCCGACGTTCGGACGTTTCACAGCAGAGCCCTTTGAGCGTGGCTTCGGTACGACGATTGGCAACAGCCTTCGCCGCACGCTGCTCTCAAGTCTCGAAGGTGCAGCAATCACCAAGGTCAAGATCGCGGGCGTTACCCACGAATTCTCAACCATGCCTGGTGTTCTTGAAGATGTCACTGACATCATTCTGAACATCAAGGGCTTGATTGTCAGCATGGACATTGAGTGCGATGAGCCCAAGACCATGCGCCTGATGGCCGAAGGCCCAGGCGAAGTAACTGCGGACCTGATCGAAGCTGATCCTTCGATCACCATCCACAACCCCGACAAGATCATCGCAACGCTGACAGACAAGCGCGACTTTGCCGTTGAATTCACCGTGCAGCGCGGCCGTGGCTACATGCCAGCGACCGATCAGCACAAGCGTGAAGAAGATCAAGTGCTCGGCGAGATCGCCGTTGATGCGATCTTCAGCCCTGTGCAGCGCGTGCGCTTCCGTGTCGAGGACACCCGAGTCGGTCAGCGCACCAACTATGACCGATTGATCATGGATGTTTGGACCAACGGCACTGTGTCTCCGGACATGGCGATGGTTGAAGCAGCCAAGATCCTGCGCAAGCACCTTAACCCCTTCGTTCAGTACGACGTGGTTGGCAACGAGGTGGTGCCGCATGAAATCTCGCAGGAGAATGACAAGGATCTCGAGCTCTTTAAGAAGCTCGGAATGTCCCTTGCGGACCTGGACCTGTCGGTGCGTGCCGGGAACTGCCTCGAAGGTGGCAAGATCCGTTTCGTATGCGACCTAGTGAACAAGACTGAAAATGATCTCTTGGAGCTTCGCGCGTTCGGACGCACGAGTCTCCGTGAAGTAAAGAAGAAACTCGAGGACATGGGACTCAATCTCGGAATGCCGTTGCCGGAGGGTTTCACGCCCCCGTCTGCGGGCTGAGCCTGTCCTAAAAGGAAACAACCATGCGTCATCGTATTGCCGGTTACCAACTTAACGTTACGTCCGCTCACCGTCGCTCCATGCTTCGGAACCTAGCGGCCGGTCTGTTTGAACACGGACAGATCACCACCACGCTCCCTAAGGCGAAGGCTGTTCAGCCATTCGTCGAGCAGCTCATCACGATCGCTAAGCGTCCAACGCTGGCATCGCGACGCGAGTTGACCTCACGCCTGACTGACCGCATGGTCTTTGCGTGGGTTGCGGATCCGAATACGAAGGACGAGGTGAAGACCGCCCAGAGTCGGCTCTGGGAACTTCCCGCGACTGACGAGATCGAGTTCAATCGATTCGGCGAGCTCCGCAAGGCGCCGCGCCTGATCCAGCACCTTCTCACCAAGGTGGCTCCGCTCTACAAGGATCGCGCCGGCGGTTACACCCGCATCATCAAGCTCGACAAGCGCCGCCTCGGCGACGCTTCGGACTTGGTTGTGCTTCAGCTCGTTGGTGCCGAGGAAGGCCCGCAGGTCAAGGGACGCAAGTCCACGCGCCGCACGGTTGCGGACAAGCGCACTGCCTTCGCCAAGAAGGCGAAGGAGAAGGCGGTTGCTGCGAAGGGCTGAGTCCTTACGCGTCCGTGTTCTTGATTGATGCCAAGTGAATTCCACGCGCCCCGAGGCTTGCTTCGGGGCGTGTGTGTTTTTGGATTGCGTGGACGGAATCACGGGGTGGTGATCAGCGGTTGCCAACCGTTCTGATACGAGAGCCCAGCGGCGGAGTTGATGAGTCGCCGGTCGATTGAGCCATTGGGCCAAAGTCGGAACAGCACGGTGCCATTGCCGCCGCTTGCCGTGGCGACCACCGCGAAGCCGATTGGCTGGGGGGCAGGCGCAGGGGCATTCTGGGCGGAACCGGCCGGTTTCAATTGCGGTTCGGTGGCCGCGGCAGTCAGGACGGGTGTCCATACGGGTGCGGCGATGGCTTCGTTGGTTCTGGCGCCAGTAGTGACGACGGCATGAAAGACGACGGCGCCTGCGAGCAGGACGAGGCCGGTACCGGTTGAGATGCGTGTGATCATGGGGCGGGATCCTAGTTGGCAGCGGATTCATGCTCAATCAGGGCTTGGACGGAGGCATCAATTGTCTTGGCTG
>JBIKQN010000159.1:0-4664 GCA_044349615.1 Phycisphaerales bacterium | reverse complement strand
GTGAAGGCCAATGGTGGAACGCAAGCGCGCATCAATTCGGTCACGATGGGTATCCAACGAGTCGGCTCAGCCACCGTCGCAGCACCATCCGTGACCGTCGAGTGCTACATCGCAGAGATGACATACGTGGCAAGCACTGGCGTCTACGGCGTCGGCCCGGTAATGGCAACTCAATCAGTCACGATCGGCGAGAACATCGCCAATACTATTGAGAACATCACATTCTCATGGGGTGATACCGACCCCGCACTGCGTCCAGTGGTGAACCTGATGAGCACGGTCAATGGACCAAATGGCTACGGCTCCTTCTGGGTGGGTATGCGATTCACCGGCCCGAACGCCGCTAGCACGCTCAACGGCTGGCGCATCGCCAACGAACCGACAACTGGTCGTTCCTTGAACAACTTCGGTAAGTACACCATCTCAACCGGTGTCTATGGCACATTCACCTTCGGCAACGATGCCACCTCGGGACTCACCAACCCCGCCCGCTACAACGTCAGTGTGAATGGTCTGGTCACGAACGGTGGCGCCGTTGCCCCCGACCTGACCTTCGGGCAGTCCTTTGAGAACAACACCTACTACCGGCCGACCGACAACCTCGACGGAACAACCCGGTGGATCTACAACAACAACTTCGTGACTGCGCAGCCTGGTGATGTGTTAACACCCAATAAGGTCGTCGTCGGCATCTACCGAGGTGGCAGCTCAACAACGACCATTCCTGCAGTGGGAGTTGAGGTAGCGCTTGTCAAAATGGCCTACGCACTGAGTGGCAACCTTGAACCGAGTGATGTCATTGCTAGCAAGACATTCCAGCTAGCCAGCGCTAACACCCCACTCACTGAGCGCGTGGAATGGACGTGGGCCAACGCCTCCGATCGCCCCCAAGTTGAACTCGAAACCACCAGCAATGTCGGGCTTGGTGGGTATTACGTGGCGATTCGCCTGCTTGGAGACACCGCAACCCTCGCCGCAGCTCAGGGACTGCGAGTGGTCTACCTGCAGTCAGCGGGCGCATCATTCAACAATTTCGGTTACTACGTCAACAGTGTCTTCGGTAACTACACCTTCGGTCAGTATTCCAACGGAACAACCACTGACCCCCGCTTCAAGCCAGCGCGCATGCTCACTGAGACCTATGGCGTTGTTGGTCCAGCCACCCCGCCACCACCAGCATGCCCAGCCGATCTCAACCAAGATGGCGTGGTCAATGGCGCGGATCTTGGAATCATGCTCGGAGCATGGGGCCCATGCCCATCAAGCCCGTGCCCTGCAGACCTGAACAACGACGGCTCCGTTGATGGTGCCGATCTTGGAACACTGCTTGGCGCTTGGGGTGTATGCCCAGTCTGAGTGACCTGACTTGGCAACACATCTGATTGGTGTATAACCGCACCAATGAATGAACGTCCGCGCCGTGATTGGAAGCGGTGGGCACTGCTTGCCGCCTACATCACCGTTTACGGCGGCTTTATTGGCGTGGCAGTCGCTGCTCCCGCGCTCTTAGGCATTTCTGTGATCGGCGGCATCAATCTTGCCGTGATCTGGGGACTAGCACTCATTGTGCTTGCCTTTGTGATTGCACTCGCCGCCCTCCAACTTCCGGAGCAAGGCTGACATGGAAACAGCTACCGCGCCCACCGACTGGATCTCCGTTGGCGTCTTCGCCACCTTCACCGTCATGGTGCTGGTACTCAGTTCCCTCCTTGGCAAACGCGCATCAAGTGCGAAGGGTTACTTTGCAGCGCACGGACAGATCGGTTGGTTCGTGAATGGCATTGCGTTTGCAGGCGATTACTTGTCCGCCGCCAGTTTCTTAGGGATCTGCGGGCTCATTGCATTCTGGGGCTACGACGGCTTTCTCTATTCCATTGGATACCTTGCTGGTTGGATCGTGGCGCTCCTTGTAGTCGCAGAGCCGATTCGAAGACTTGGCAAATACACCTTTGCGGATGCGCTGAACGCGCGTTTTGGCTCACGGCTTGTGACGATTGCTGCCGCCGCAAGCACACTGCTCGTCAGCCTCTTCTACTTAATCCCGCAGATGGTGGGAGCTGGCGCGCTAATCAAGCCATTGCTTGGACTTCCATCATGGGCAGGCGTTGGCCTTGTGGGCGTCGTGGTGACCGTGATCGTGACCACTGCGGGAATGGTGAGCACTACATGGGTTCAGTTCATCAAGGGCGGACTCTTGCTCTCCTTGTGCGCCATCCTGACCGCATTGATTCTGGGTCGTGGGTTTGAGGTGCGCGCTGCAGGATCTGCGCGCGAGGCGCCCGCACGCAATGTGGGATCAGTGGTGGCATTGCCTGAGTGGGCAGTGATGGATCAGTCATCGAGCAACGCGCCAGCTCTTGCCGTCGATCCTGACGGTCTGATACGCACAGAGGGCGCACGCACTGGTCCTCTCGGACCGATTGACTTCCTGCGTGTCTTCTCGGCGAGTGATATCGCTGCGTGGCGAACAATCGCTGCAAAGGATGACAGTGGAACCATGCACAGTATGGCTGCGCCCGAGATCATCCGTGGTGATCTGCTACTACAGCCAGGCAACAGCCCCACATTCCGAGGCCTGCGCTCAGGAAGCGTGCTTGACCGCGTTGACTTTGTCTCACTGATGCTGGCCCTGTTCTTGGGAACGGCCAGCTTGCCCCACATACTGATCCGCTACTACACCGTTCCCGATGTGCGCAGCGCGCGCCTCAGCACTGTTGTGGGTATCGGCGCCATTGGATCGTTCTACATTCTTACGCTGTACTTGGGTCTGGGCGCTATGACTGGCGGCGCGCTTGATACGTCTGACAGCAACATGTCCGCACCGCTCTTGGCGCGCAGCTTTGGAAGTGTGCTCTTTGCGCTCATTTCAAGCGTGGCGTTCTTCACCGTGCTTGGCACTGTCAGCGGCCTAGTGCTTGCAGGGAGTGGCGCCGTGGCGCGCGACTTGGTCATCACCGTGCTCGGACGTACGCCTGATGATCATTCACAAGTACGCATTGCGCGCATTGCGGCGCTAGTGCTCGGCACCTGTGCCATGATTCTGGGGCTGCTCTTCAAAGACCTGAATGCCTCATTCCTTGTGGGGTGGGCCTTTAATGTTGCAGCGAGTGCCAATCTGCCAGCGCTGCTCATGGCTCTCTTCTGGAAGCGCGCTACCAAGCAGGGAATTGCCACCGCCATCATTGTTGGCCTCTTCTCTAGCTTGGGATGGGTGCTCCTTTCAAAGGACGCGTTTGAGAAGGTCTACGGCCTTCCCGGTGCCGATGCCTGGATGCCGTTTAGTCAGCCCGCCCTTGTCACCATTCCGCTCGGCGCGCTGGCTGGCATCTTGGTGTCACTTGCAACGCGGCCGCGAACGCCCGCCGCTTGACTCATGCAGCCAATGAAACAGGGGCGACCAAGATGGTCGCCCCTGCAGAGTTCCCAAAGATTCGAGCCAAGCTCTTCTTAGCGCCGTGCGCGGCGAGCACCAACCAGACCGGCGACGCCGATCAAGGCCAGTGCGCCTGGTGCTGGCACTGCGAAGTAGAGGTTGTCAACCGTGGCAAAGATATTGTTAGTTCCGCTCACGTTTGACGCTGAAACAGAGATGCTTGAGATGGCAGCGCCGGTTGAGTAGAACCCAACGAAGTCAGCGGCTGACGCTGCGTACCCAATGTACGAAGAGCCGTCAGCAAGCTGAACACCAACGATGGCGGGAACGATGCCGAAGCTATCGTCGGTGCCGAAGAAGTTGCCTGCAACTCCTTGGACACTTGGGGACAACGCGAATGTGAGAGTCACGGGTGAAAGGATCGTCGACATGAAGCCGGAAGCCGCATAGAGGCCGCTGGGCGCACTGGCTGTCCACTGAATCCCGCCAGCAGTACCGCTGACAGCGCCGGCGGCATAGAAGCCGTCATACGAGTTGAAGTTCTCAGTTGCCACTGTCTTGCCTTGGCCCACTGAGAAACTGCTCCATAGTGTGTTGCTGGTGAAGGTGACAATGGCAGCAGATGCGGCCTGGGTCATCACTGCGGTCATCGCCGCAGCTGAGAAAGCGATACGAATTGTCATAAGGAAACTCCGAAAGGAAGTGAAGGGAAACACCGGCAGCAGACGGGAATCATCCAGTGGTAGCAGAAGTATGCCGCGATTCGCGGTTGGTACAAGTAATCCGCGTGGAATATTGAATCACTTGCAGACGTCTCCTTTGCCCGCCACCAAGGCAAAGCAGCACAGGTGCCGAAGCATCAACCCCCCAAACGAAACAGGGGCGACCAAGATGGTCGCCCCTGCAGGGTTCGTTTACAAACAGAGAGCCAAGCTCTTCTTAGCGCCGTGCGCGGCGAGCACCAACCAGACCGGCGACGCCGATCAAAGCCAGTGCGCCTGGTGCTGGCACTGCGAAGTAGAGATTGTCAACAGTGGCAAAGTTCGTGCCTGCTGGCAAGTTGCCTGCCACGGACACTGAGATACTGGCGATCGCTGCACCCGTTGAGTAGAACCCAACGAAATCTGACGCTGATGTTGCGTAGCCGATGTACGACGAGCCATCGCCGAGCGTCACGCCAATAATGGCAGGAAGCACGTTGAAATTAACGTCGGTAGCAAAGAAGTTGCCAGCAACACCTTGGACACTTGGAGACAGGGTGAAGGTCAGGAGGGCTTCGGCGCTATTGGTG
>JBIKQN010000158.1:0-4671 GCA_044349615.1 Phycisphaerales bacterium | reverse complement strand
GAATGCGCCGTAGTTGGAAAGGTTGCGAACCTTGCCCTCCACGACGGATCCGCGCGGGTAACGGTCGGAGACCAGTTCCCACGGATTGACTTCCGTCTGCTTCATGCCGAGCGAGATCTCCAACTTGTCCTTGTTGATCTCGAGCACCACCACGTCCACTTCGTCGCCAACAGCCACGAGCTCGCTCGGGTGGTTGACGCGACGGGTCCAGCTCATTTCGCTGACGTGCACGAGGCCCTCAATGCCTTCCTCAAGCTGCACGAATGCGCCGTAGGACATGAGGCTGACAACCTTGCCACGGACGCGCGAATTGACCGGATACTTCTTCTCGATCTCTTCCCATGGCGAAGTTTCCTTCTGCTTCAGGCCGAGAGCGATCTTCTCGCGGTCGCGATCGATGTTCAGGATCTTGACTTCTACCTCGTCGCCGATCTTGACGACTTCGGTTGGGTGGTTGACGCGGCCCCAACTCATGTCAGTGATGTGCAGCAAGCCATCAAGTCCGCCGAGGTCAATGAACGCACCGAAGTCGGCGATGTTCGTGACTGTTCCGCGAACGATGTCGCCTTCCTTCACAGCGCCGAGCAACTTGCTCTTCGCAGCATCGCGCTCTTCTTCAATGAGCTTGCGACGGCTGATCACGATGTTCTTGCGCTCTTCGTCGATCTTCAGGATCGAGGCGCGCACATTGCGACCAACGTATTCGCCAATGTCGCCGGGGCGGCGCACATCGACTTGTGATGCTGGCAGGAACACCGGCACGCCGATGTCCACGAGCAAACCACCCTTGATCTTGCGGAGGACCTTGCCCTCGACGATATCGCCTTCTTTACGCGTGACCAGGATTTGTTCCCAGCCGCGGATTCGGTCAGCCTTGCGCTTGGAGAGAACAACCGAACCTTCGGAGTCTTCCATCTGCTCAAGCAACACTTCAACTTCGTCGCCGACATTGACGCCGATGTCGTCAAACTCAGCCTTGTCGACCTGGCCTTCGCTCTTTAGTCCGACGTCAACGATGACAAAGTCACCGGACATTCCGACCACGATGCCCTTCAGGATGCTTCCGGGTTCCATCGACTTTGGTTCAACGCCGCCGACGGCAGAGCCAGAGTGGATTCCGGAAAGAAGAATTTCAAGTTCAGCAGCGTCGAGGCCAATGTCCTCGATCAGGTTGTAGTCGACCATGTTGTCTCTATGGGTGCGGGTGTGAGCCGTGATGACGCGCGTCACCATGCGGCGGTGCGGGTTCCCTAGGCAACGTGCCCAAGGCAGAACATTGAAGGATACCGATGCCGGGCTTTGATGCGAAGCGGTAAATGACCGGGCGCGTGATCAACGCGGGTCGGTGGGGAGTTCCCCTTCGTCGGCACCGATTTCGGGATACCGGACGTATTGGTGGTCAAGGCCCTTGCGCTGCATTCCGCGCCACTGCATGACGAATCCAAGCGCGCCAATCGAGTTTATGAGGAAACAGGCGCCGAATGTCCAGTTCTGGAGCCCCCAGCCTCCGAGCCACTTGTACAGCCCGACCGCCACAAAGGGGGCGATGACCCCTCGGATGCCATTCAAGGTGACATGGACGCTCATGTAGAGAGCGTCTCGTTCCGGAGTGGCGAAATCTTGGTGACCCAAGTTCCATGCCAGCGAGCCGCCTGCGAAGCCAACGCCCATCAAGGCGCCCGCCACATAAAAGAGCCAGAGTTGCCCAAGCGAAGCGGCGAGCCAGAGCACGCCAGCCGCCGCCACGAAGCTCCAACTGTGAATCGCACGGAACTGAACCACATGAACACGGTCCAGCAGTCGCGCCCACATGGGAATGATCAATGGCATGGTGATCAGCGGAATGACTGTGGTTGCAAGAATTGCCTGCAGGTAACTAGCGCCGAGCCCGTCCTCCAAGATGATTGCCTGTGGGGCGCCGATCATGAGGTTCCCCATGCCGAACACAAACATCCAGATCATGAATTGTCGGTAGCCATGATCTTCCACCAAGACGCGCCAATTGGTGTGCAGCGCGTCGCTCGCCATTGCCGCCGTGTGCATCGGATTCGCACTGATAGTGCTTCGTCCAGATTCCGCGCGTTCACTCCGAGCGAGTCGACCGGCGCCTCGCAAGCGCACGCCTCGGAAGATGGAGTTTCCGTACAGACCAATGAGAGCAAGCACCGGGAATGTGACATGGAAACTCTGTGCACTGAAGTCCATCGATGCACCAACGATCCACCCTGCAAGTGCCAGCATGACGGACTGCACGCTCGCCATCTTTCCGGCAACACTTGCGCGCCGTTCCTTCGGGTAATTCTGCCTCCACACTGCGGCGCGCACGGTGATGACGCCAGTCCATGCCGCTCGTGCAACCAGCACCAAGAGACACGTGCCCAAGAGTCCCCACGCATTGAGTGGCATCGCGGCTACTAGTGCCACGCACACACACGTACCAATTTGGATAGTGGAAATGAATCGAATCTTGTCGCGACCGCGGCTCACTCGCGCCCAGACAAAGCTTGTGAGATTTGCAAAGTTCGGTGCTGCACTCACGAATGCCACCGCGAAGTCAAGAAGTTCCGGCGATATGCCCGGGACTCCCGTCCATGCTTTTTTGACAAGCACGGACATGGTGCCGCCTTCAATCGCGCCGAGCATGATGGGAAGGAACGCCCACGAAAGCAATTCGCGCGCATAGTTCGCGCGCTGCATGGGTGGAAGCGTGCGCGGGTGGAATCCCCAGAGCCAGTCGGTGAAGAGTTCGACGAGCGAGCGTGGGTGTGCGGCGTGCTTCATGTAGTGAGGGTGGATGAACGGAGCCCGACCCCATCGGGGGCTGGCGGACGCGAAGCTCGAACCCCAAGCGTAGGTGGGTTCGCCTGCCGTCGATCCCGGCCTTCCACTCGAGGGAGGCATGGCCATCGTCGCAGCGATTGGGTGGCGATCCCTTGGGGTTCGCATCGGTTCGAGCAAATAGGCGTCAAACCTGCACCCGAGGGGGTCGGACCCCGTCAATCCGAGGGAAGTCTAGCTCGACAATAGGCCGGTGCGAAGCAATGACTCCGGAAGAGCAGTGCGATAGGCATCAAAAGTTCGATCCAAGGCATCCGGGATCAGCCGGGTTCCTCCCAGAACGCTCATGAAGTTGGTATCGCCGTTCCAGCGCGGAACCACATGGGCATGGAGGTGTTCCGGAAGACCAGCGCCGGCAGCCCTCCCGAGGTTCAGACCAACATTCATCCCTTGCGGCGCGTAAGCGCGCTCACAAAGATCCATGGCTAACTCCACAAGCCGCCAGAAATGCGCACGATCCGCAGTGGCGTAGGAATCAATGGTGGGCTTGGCCTCTCCAAGTGCCACCAAGAGGTGCCCGTTGGTGTACGGGTAGCGATTCAAGAGGATCATTCCCTTGGTATCTCGGTAGACGATGTGTTGCTGGGCATCGCGCTCGGGGTGGGCCCAATACTCGGCTAGAAAATTTGGGCTTCCTGCGGGTGGGGAAGCCTTAGCCGCATCAACTTGCGAGTCCAAGGCTCGGATATAGGCCATTCGCCAGGGTGCCCAAAGGGACGAGTGCATGACGCGAGTGTAGGGAGTGCCATCGATCGCACGAGGCGATTGATTGGCACTGCCTAGTTTGAGACGGAACATATGAGCATCTTTCCGCATAAACGCCATGCAGCTCGCCCGGGGGCGAACGGCTAGCAAGGGGTCCGGGAGGCGTTTGCGTTGTGGGTAGGGCGTTGTTCTGACCGGGCCACACCCGCGCGCCTTGTTTCGTAAGTCTATGTACAGAAGCAACTTACAGCCACCACGCGGCTGTGCAAGGCATCGGCGGATGCTGGATTCCCAGTCATGCGCTCGCTCCGCACCACTTCACTTTCACGGATTCTTATTGACAAGCGAAAGCAGTTTGCGACGGGCAATTGGTTGACTCTGAAGTGATCCGGGTTATGTTCGCAGCGGAGGAGGGAAACTCCATGAGTTCTATCTTGGCAGAGGAAAAGGCTGTTGACTCTGTACTCCCACGGGGCGGGTCAACACTTCATTCAATCGCAGACGGCTTCAAAGAAATTTATCCGCAGTTGCGGTCAATGGCATCGGTATTGATGCGCCAGGAGCGCGCGAGCCACACCCTGCAACCAACGGCGATTGTCAGTGAGGCGTTTCTTCGCCTTGCGCACCGTCACCCCGGCGAGTTTGCAAACGCAAACAACCTGCTTGCTGTCACTGCACATGCCATGCGTTGTGTGCTGGTTGATCATGCCCGGTCGCGAGGTGCCGCCAAGCGTGGTGCATCCCGCCGTGGTGGTGATGCAGCATTGGCCTTCATTGCGGCCGATCGGCTCGACCCAATCGATGTGTTTGCCATTGATGAAGCGCTCACTGAACTTGAGGAGATGGACAGCCGCGCTGCTCGAGTACTTGAGTGCAAGGTCTTCGCAGGTATGACCGTCACTGAGATCGCCGAGGCACTCGGGGTTTCCCGACCAACGGTGAATCGCGATTGGCGATTTGGGCGTGCATTTCTGGCGCAGAAACTCGGCATTGAAATCAACGACCATGAAGAAAGCGACTCAGATCAACGATGAGTGATGTGAGTGGCATGCCTTCAGCGCTTGACGTGGAGCGAGTGCCTGCGAGTGATCCGTCGCGGGCTCATCGCCTTCGGCGCGCTCGCGCAAT
>JBIKQN010000157.1:0-4685 GCA_044349615.1 Phycisphaerales bacterium | reverse complement strand
ATGGTGGAACGTGGATAGCCGCACTCTCGTATGAGTTTGGCAGCACATTTGAGCCGAGCGCATATCCGCGCCATCGAGCACCAGCGGACAGTTGGCCAATGGCCACGCTCGTTCGGTGCGATGCGCGAATGATCTACGACCATGAATCGCACACATGGCAGATGAGCCACGAAGCATCGGAGCTTGCTCAAGAGGTGAGCGATCGGGTAGCGCGTGGCCAGCGTGACGAACGGCGCGCGACCATCACCGGGCTGGAGTCGGATATCAGTCGCGCCGAGTTTGAATCCATGGTTGAGCGCGCTGTCGACCTGATTCAGGCAGGCGACATCTTTCAGACCAACCTTGCACAGCGATTCTCTGCGCAGTGGAGGGGTTCCCCGCGCGCCATTCTGCGTGCCGCACTTCGCGCTGCGTTGCCCCGCTACGGGGCGTATCTCGAGACCAGCACGCACGCACTTGTGAGCATGAGCCCCGAGCTCTTCGTGGAAGTGGATCGAAATGCCGGACGAGTGATTACCCGGCCAATCAAGGGAACGCGCGCATTTCATGAAGATCCGCTGGAGTTACTTGCAAGCGACAAGGATGCAGCAGAACTGCACATGATTGTTGATCTGATGCGCAATGACCTTGGGAGAATTGCAGTACCAGGTGGCGTACGCGTGACCGCCTCGCGCGCCGTAGAGAGTCACGAGACCGTGCACCACTGCGTTGCGGAAGTCGAGGCAATGCTTCGAGCCAACACCAGTGTGGTGGACATCTTGCGCGCCACCTTTCCACCGGGCTCGGTCACCGGCGCGCCCAAGGTTCGCGCCATGCAAGTGATTGATGAACTTGAACCATCCGCGCGTGGCCCATACTGCGGAGCGGTTGGCTTGATCTCACCCAGCCTGATGGCACTGAATGTTGCCATTCGCACCATTGCACTGCAGAACACAGATGCAAACGGTGGCACGCTTCGCTACAGCGCTGGATGCGGAATCGTTGCGGAGAGCCAGCCGCGTCAGGAATATGAAGAGAGCCTGCACAAGTGCGCAGTGCTGCTACGCACCGCGCACGCACTCACTGTGTCTGCCGACGTTCAAGATTCCTGATTGATCGCTCCACTTGCTCCGCCACTACTTTTTGATGGCCAGGGTTGAAACTGAAATCGAAACTCATGCCTACGTAGGTGCGCTGCGAACTATCGATGTGCGTGTGAACCAATTTGGCAGTGGTGACAATCGGCACACTTGCGCCGTCACTTGGCTCAAGACGCAGCCAAAATAGGCGGTGATGCGAAAGCAGCCCTGCATGCTCCGGGTCAACCACCAGTCCCGCACCACCACCACCGATGTTTGCAACATGCGCCGTAAAGCGCGGTCCGACCTGCGGAAGCATTGCTTCCTCATCCGATTTTTCTGCCGCGGTTGCGCCTGTAATGCTGGCCGCAAATGCCAATTCATTGGCACGCTCGGCAGCTACCACGCTCTTGGGGTCAAGGAGCGGCCAGACATCAATCGGCGCCAGAGTCAATGGTCCAACATCAAAGCGGGCGTGTCGGCGAAGGCAGCGTTCCACATGATCAGGAAGCGCCAATCGTGCGGCACCGTTTCGGGCATCGTGATATTTGCCCGGCAGAATTTCTTCGGTCACGGCGGTGCGGAACTCCCACCGGTTCTGACCAATGACAATGAATGCCACCAAGCGCGTACCAATGTGAAGCGGAAGCGCCCGACCAAACGCACCCGGATTCTCAACAACAATTCCAGAGTCGCGGACTTCCAAGATCCGCAATCGCCAGACCAGGTCATGCCCGCGTGCGTCATCGCGGGCGATAGCAACTTCAAGTGCCCCGCCCTTCTGGGAAAGTTCTTCCAGGCTCCGTCTCCACTCGTTCGTACGGGATCGTGCTGCGGACATGCTGGCTCCTGTGGGGCAACGGACGGAAGGCCCGTGCTGCCGCAAAGTCTAGCCGCGCGCCAATGCTGCACGCAGAGGGGGAATCAATGCATCGGCGGCAACACGCTCTGCGCGGGACGGCGTGCTACCGCCATAGCGAATCTGATAGAAACGCTCAACAACTGCTGCAAATGCCGCGGCGGCTTCCGGATTGACGCGCTGCACGGCCTGAACATGCATACGCGGCGTACGACTGCGCGGCTTCTCAATCCCGGCGCGAGCCAGAGCGTCCAGTGAGTCGAGATAAAAGGAAACGTCGCGCCCAAGGGCAATACGCGTCGCCAACCGCTCCTTGTTCGCACCCAGTTCGCGGGCAACGCGGCGCGCACGCCTACCCACCACCCAGACCGCTGTGGCCGCAATTGCTAGCGTGATTGCCACAAGTCCAAGCCACAGTGCGCCAGCAGGACCCATCCGGAACCAGCGATTCACTGCATCAAGAAGATCCTTGGACCGCTCAGCAATCCAGTTACCAGTGCCACGAGTGCCCGCACCAACGCGCTCCACCAACTCTGCCTGTGCTCTGCTATCGAAGGATGCAAATTGACTGTTCCATGCAAACTCAATGGGATCAAGAACCCAACGGAAACTATCCATCCATGTTCGATTTGCTTGCTGAATGGCCAACAGTTCTGCAATTGGCGATGGATCGAATGTTCCCCACTGCCACTCGCCCGTACGGACTTCAGCCCACGCGTGCGCTCCTGATTCGCGTATCACGTATCGATCAGAGACGGTGTCATACTCCGTGGCCATGTAGCCGGTGACGACGCGCGCTTCAATGCCGATCGAGCGACATAAAGCCACCATGGCAGCTGCAAAGTACTCGCAGTGACCGAATCGATATCGCTCCAGGAACATGACGATTGGATCCTCACCCTCTAGGCGGCGGAATCCAGAAAGGTCAGTGGTGTAGGCAAATTTCGGCCCTGACAGGTATTCCTGAAACATGGCAGCGATGCGCCGCTGCCGAACCCACCGTTGCTGAGGGTCGTTCTTGATCGCCTCAGCATCGGGTAGATCAATCATGGACGCATCGGCAAGAATCCGCTCCGCGATCAAGCGGACCTCTGGCACAGGGAAGTCTGCAACAATCGGTGGTGCAGCGCCAGCCACTGCACGCGCCAGTGCGCCTGATGGGTAGCCCTGCATGCGAATGCTGTAAGCGCGCGGACGGCCAACCATGCCGGATGTTGCCTCAGTGATTTCCGCAGTGCGTGGATCAAGGACGAACGATCGCTGTTCCTCACTTGCAATGGCGAGTGGCAACCAGGATGTGAATACGTGCTCACTTGCAAGCGAGCGCATTTCCACTACTTGCGTCCAGACATTGCTCCGCTCATTGCGAGCCTCGGCTGCAAACCACTGAAATCCCTGGCCTGGACCCGTCTGGTAAGAGCGGTCGCCGGTGCGCGTGTTGTTACCGCGCCACTTTGCATCCGCGGCGGAATACGAATCCAGGACGGCGCCACGCAGTCGCAGTGGAAGTGTCAACGGACCGGCTGTACCGCGCGGATCGAGAAGTGTGACCGTCATTGCAACGCGTGACGAGAGCGAAACCCGACCTGCGCTCCAGAGCGAAACATCAGGTCGAAATCCGCTTTGACGGCTTGCGGACTGTCCTCCAAGGACTGACTCGCGCGGGAACATGACAAACACCATGCCACTGAGCAAAATGCCCAAGATGACGCCAGCAACCACAAGGCGTCGAAGGTGGCGCATGGGGCTTGCGCCGTGCGGAGCTTCCATGGGTGGTAATGCGCCCGGCCGCAATGCTGAAGTACGGCGGTCATCCTCGGCACGTGCTGCGCCGGCATGCAGGTGATAGAGCATTGTGGTGGCAATGGTGGCGACTGCGTAGCCGATCACCAAGACCCCCACCAAGAAGTCACCGGAGGCGAGTGCCGATGCAACGACAAGCACGATGGACAACGCCATCACCTGCCGCCAATCACTCGGAGTCTTTCGGTCCCACAATTTGAGAAGTAATGCGCCAAGCACCACATACGCAACGATGCGCGGTGCTTCATCCGGCGAAGGGCGTGCCATGAATTGCACCGCACCCCAGCCAATACCAACAAAGACGCCAAATCGAATGACCCATGCAGGCAACTGGCGCTTGCGTGGACCGTCAGTGATTCGAGCTGCTGCCACTGCGAGCAATCCGCCCACAACGAGCACCCAGCCGCTTCTTTGGCTTGCAGCAAAGGCGGCAATCGATAGAAGCACCAACAACATCGCGGCGCGCCGAAAGAGGAGCGCTACGTTCATGGTGCTGCTCCGAGCGTGGATTCAAGCGTGCGAACTGCTGTCGATGCTGGTGCAACCAGTGCGGCAAGCTGCGTGGCGCCTAGATGCACGGCACCGTCCGCAACAAGGCGCATGTCGGCGCGATCAACATGGATCACGAGCGTGGTGGCGCGTTCTCGCTCCGCAGGCAACATGGCATCCGCATCGCGCGGCGCATCAAGATCGAGGGCCGCCAAGACCGCCAGTTCTTTCTGCAAATGCCAATGACCACGTCGCATCGGCATTGCTGGGGATGAAAGTCCAAGCACACAGAGGCGCGTCTCGTATCCATCGCGCTGCGCGTGCGTGAGAATGCTTGCTGCAAGGACAATGGCATCCTCTTCAAGATCACGCGCGGCGCGACCAGTTGGATCCACTCGCAACTCATTCGTCGGCCGACGCAGGTCTAGTGCCACGCGAATGCGCGGCGGTGCATCAATGGAGCGCTCCACAACAGC
>JBIKQN010000156.1:0-4686 GCA_044349615.1 Phycisphaerales bacterium | reverse complement strand
TCGAACACTCGTCTTCCACCCGGCATGCGTGCCGAGCCCCGAGCCGATGGTCGGTGGCGAGTCACATTCACGCTCGCTGCCTCAAACGCTGGAACTGCGCAGAAAGCATCCGTTGCCGGAGACTTCACAGGATGGCAGGGTCAAGCCGTAGCCATGAGCCGCGCAGCTGATGGCAGCTTTGTTGCCACCATTGACGTTCCCGCCGGAACCCGTTGCTACAAGCTCATACTGGACGGCACGCGATGGATCGCTGATCCATCTAATCCGCGTAGCGTTGATGATGGAAACGGTGGGCAGAACTCGGTCATTGACCTTGGCGCGGAAGTAGCGCTCGACGCTTCGCTGGCCCGTCTTGGTGATGGCATGGTGGAAGGCGCTGCATTTCTCCACGATCCACGTCTGCCAGCAGATCGCGAGCAGGTGGCGGACCAGTGGCACGTTCGCTCCCGCACGCTGCGCGGCGACGTGGAACAGGTGCTCATGTGCTGGCAATCGCCGTCCACCGCCGCACCGAACTCTTTCACTGGCTGCATTGCCATGACTCACGCTGGTACTCGCGGTCCTTTTGATATCTGGGATGCCGTACTGCCCCTGACGAGCCAACACACAATCTCATACACGTTTGTAGCAAAGGATGGTCACTTGTCTGTTAGCGATCCCAATATCTACGCCCTTGATCCTGCTTCGGCGTCACCATTTCGTACACCAGCATGGACAAAGGACGCCGTCTGGTACCAAGTCATGGTCGACCGTTTCCGCAATGGCACCACCACCAATGACCCGAGCGGAACCATTCCATGGAAGCACGATTGGTACAAGCCCTTCGGTGCTGAAGGCAATGACGGCCAGACTTTTTATAAGCACTTTGTCTTTGGTCGATTTGGTGGCGGTGACATTGCTGGATTGCGCTCCAAGCTGCCTTATCTGCGCTCGCTCGGTGTGAATGCGCTTTATTTGATGCCGATGTTCCAGGCGAGCACGCCCCACAAATACAACACAGCGAGTTACATCCATGTTGATGAGCACTTCGGGACGAAAGGCGATTACGCGCCCGCAGTTGCCAAGGAAGACATCCTTGATCCTGCAACGTGGTCCTTCACGCCCACCGACAAAGCGTTCTTGGAATTCATCCGTGAAGCCAAGTCGATGGGATTCCGCATCATCATTGATGGCGTGTTCAATCACTGCGGCACTGATCACCCTGCATTTCAAGATGTGAAACGCAATGGTAAGGACAGCAAGTTCGCCAACTGGTTTGACATCACCAGTTGGGATCCATTCAAGTACGACGCATGGTGGGGATTCAGCGAATTACCCGTATTTCGCAAAGATCCTGAGTATGGCCTAGCGGCGGAGTCGGTTCGCAAGCACATCTTTGAAATCACGCGTCGTTGGATGGATCCAGATGGCGATGGCGATCCGCGCGATGGTGTGGATGGATGGCGCCTTGACGTCCCCAACGAAGTACCGCTTCCATTCTGGCATGAGTGGTGCAAACTTGTTCGTAGCATTAACCCTGATGCGTACATCTCTGGTGAGATCTGGGAGCGCGCCGACAGGTGGCTTGACGGACAGGCCTTCGATGCCGTCATGAATTACGAGTTCGCTAAGCCGCTCATTCGTTGGGTGATTGATCGAACTAACAAAATTACGCCAACGGTGCTTGACGACTCGCTCGCGGAGTTGCGACTGGCTTACCCTGCAGAGAGCACTTACGCCATGATGAATCTGTTAGACAGTCATGACACTGACCGTGTGTCCAGCATGGCTAAGAATCCAGACCGTATCTACAACCAGAAGAATCGCGAGCAGGAAGGTGATTCGTATGACGCTAGCAAGCCCGGTCCTGCGGAGTATGCAAAGCAGCGCTTGATGGCCCTGGTTCAGATGACGTACGTTGGCGCGCCAATGATCTACTTTGGCGATGAAGTTGGCATGTGGGGCTCCAACGATCCCAACAATCGTAAGCCGATGGTTTGGGATGATCTTGGCGTCTATCAAGACCCGAAGGAAGCGGTCAATTCAGAATTGCTCTCGCATTACCGTACGGTGATTGCCCTGCGGACTGCGCACCCCGCACTTCGAACTGGCGCATTCCGCACAGTGCTCACGGATGACGCACAGGACGTCTGGGCATTTGTACGCAGTGGGCACGGCGAAGAGTTGCTCGTTGCACTGAATGCATCTGACCGTCCGGCCACCGTGTCATTCGCTGACCTTGGCGATGGCTGGCAGGATGTCTACGGAACGCCAGGATTCGCGGACAATGGATTCGTCAGCACCACCATTCCACCAGTTGGTGGTCGGGTCTGGCATCGACGCATCAAGTGAGTCTTACACCATGAAGCCCCGTCGCCACAACACCCCTCCCGCCATGTTTGCTAGTCGCCGTGCGGGCACGCTTCTTCATCTGTCGTCGCTGCCTTCGCCGCATGGAATCGGTGATCTTGGACCAGCCGCTCATGAGTTTGCACGATGGTGTGCTTCGGCGGGTCAGTCGGTGTGGCAGATGCTTCCAGTTGGACCTGTGGGAGCTGGTGATTCGCCCTATGCCAGCACATCCAGTTTCGCTGGCGAACCGCTCTTTATCAGTCTGGAACTTCTCGTAGATGAGGGCCTCCTTTCGCGGGCAGCACTTCGTCCGCAGCGTGGTGAGGTTGCAGTGTCTGCAGAGGGTCCGGTGAATTGGCGAGCCGCTCGGCGATTCAAGGAGCCGCGATTACGTGCGGCGTATCAGACGCAGCGCCGTCGCACTGGCGGCTTACCACCTGAATTGCGGGCATTTGAGCGCAAGAATGCATCGTGGCTCAGTGGTTGGTGTCGCTTCGCCATGTCGCAACGGGGAGCATCGCCCGATCCCTCGTACCACATATGGGTGCAGTGGGAGTTTCAGCGACAGTGGAATCTCCTTCGTGCCCGTTGTGCCGCGCTCAATGTTCTGTTGCTTGGCGATGTACCGATCTTTGTTCCCCTTGATTCAGCGGATGTCCAAGACAATCCGCAACTGTTCCGCCTTGATAAGCACGGCTCTCCCCAAGTGGTGACCGGTGTTCCGCCGGATTGCTTCAGCAGCACTGGTCAATTGTGGGGTCATCCGCACTACAGGTGGAGCGAGCATCGTCGTACCGGTTTCGCATGGTGGATCGCGCGCATTGCCGCAAGCTTGGCTCGCTTCGATGCTCTGCGTATCGATCACTTCGTTGGATTTGTTCATGCGTATGAAATCTCAGGCATGGCTCGAACAGCGCGTCGTGGCACATGGCGACCAACGCCCGGTGCAGAATTGCTGAGTGCGCTTGAGCGTGCTTGCGGCCGCCTTCCGCTGCTTGCTGAGGATCTTGGCGCGGTGACACCCGCAGTCACCGCGCTCCGTGAGCGATTCGGTCTTCCTGGCATGAAACTGGTCCACAATGCCTTCTATGGACCGTCGAGTAGTGACCTTCCATGCCTGCACCCGCTTGATTGCGTTGCCTATCCCGGCACGCACGACAACGACACCACACTCGGCTGGTGGCGCTCGCTGCCTGCGGATGCCCGTGCCCGCTACGCCGCGTATGTGGGCGCAGCATCGCCGATGGAAGCACGCCGCCACCTCTCCCGCTCGATGGTGCAGGCCACGCTGCAGAGCCCCGCTCGCACGGCAATTGTGGCGATGCAGGACCATCTGGGGCTTGACCGCTCCGCCCGGATGAATGTGCCTGGTAAGGGTTCTAGGCAGTGGCGTTGGCGCATGGCTCCTGACGCACTTCATGGACTCGATGCGACTACGATGCGTAATTCGGTGTTTGCGACCGCCCGCGTGTGACGCCGGCGCCGCGCCCCTGACGCTGGACCCTATCCATGTCACCTCGACGTTCTACCACTCGCATTTCCGACCCATTCGGCACCCTCGATTCTCTCAACGTCCTGGCACATGACTGCTGGTTCAGTTGGAACGAAATCGGTCAACGCCCGTTCGCAGCCCTCGATCCCGTCCTATGGGACTCTTGCAAGCATTCGCCGAGCGGTGTCCTGGCTGGCATGGATCCATCCATCTTGGAGTCCAAGATCGCCGACGAGCGGTTTCGGGCCTTGGTGTCCGATGCAGTGGATGCCCGCCGCAGTTACTACGAGACCGCATCGTGGTACGAACAAACCTACGCAGCCGAAACGCCTGGAATGCGGATCGCTTACTTTTCCAGTGAGTTCGCAATTCACGAAAGCATGCAGCAGTACGCCGGTGGCTTGGGCGTTCTGGCGGGCGACCACCTGAAGAGCGCATCCGACCTAGGCATTCCGCTTGTTGGCGTTGGCCTTCTCTATCGCCAAGGCTATTACCTGCAGGAATTCCGCGGCGATGGAAGCACGCGCGTCTTGCACCCAAACTATGACTTCGATCGCTGGCCGATCATTGACACCCGCAGCCATGTGGATGTACCTATCGGCCCCAACGTGGTGCGCGCGAAGATCTGGAAATTGCAGGTGGGGCGTGTTCCGCTCTATCTCCTTGATACAGATATCCCTGAGAACCGCAAGCGAGATCGCTTGCTGACGAATGCCCTCTATCAGGGTGAGCCAGAACTCCGGATGCGCCAACAGGTGCTGCTTGGTGTTGGTGGCATCCTGGCCTTGGCAAAGGTGAAGGAGAAGGCCACGGTCTTCCATCTCAACGAGGGCCACGCCGCCTTTGCAGGGCTGAAGCGCCTT
>JBIKQN010000155.1:0-4736 GCA_044349615.1 Phycisphaerales bacterium | reverse complement strand
GCAATCCATCCAATCCGCCGATTTACACCACCGACAACATGACTGGTGATCACACGCGTCCAAGCGTTGCGCGCACGCTTGGAGTGCTTGCGGTGTGGCTACCCCTCTGGCTGGTACCAGTGTGTGCGATAAGGTTGGCGCTTGGCTCCGAGAGCGTATTTACGCAGCAAGCAGAGTTCTTCAGTCAGGCTGCAGCCATTACTTTCGGAGGCGCATATGCGGTGCTTGCCTATGTTGCACAGCAAGCCGTGGATATCTACGGCTGGGTGACGCCTGATGAGATGCTCACCGGACTCGGCATGGCAGAATCGACACCTGGTCCCCTCATCATGGTGCTGCAGTTCGTTGGTTACATGGGCGCATACCGTGATGCGAGTGATACTGCCGCTGTTAGCACGCTGCACCCCATTCTTGCGGGTACAGCAGCATCAGTGTTGGTTGCATGGGTGACTTTCGTTCCATGCTTTCTGTGGATCTTTCTTGGTGCGCCGTACGTGGAACATATGCGAGGTCGCGCCGCGTTCACTGCCGCGCTGTCTTGCATTACTGCTGCGGTGGTCGGGGTGATTCTGAATCTCGGCGTGTGGCTTTCCATTCATACGCTCTTTCAGAGCGTCAGCGAACACACCGCGAATGGAGCGCGGCTCCTAGTCCCTGACTTTCACACGCTTGATGTGGCAGCGTTGCTCATTTCGACTCTTTCCGCATTCGCCATCTTCAGGCTTCGATGGGGAGTACTGAAGACACTTGCGCTCGCAGCAGGGCTTGGAGCCCTGTGGTTCATGCTTAGGCCTATCGTTGTTTCGATCATGAGCGTCGCATTCTTGACCGTCGGGTGCACCACGTCGCCCGAATCTGCGCACGAATCCGACACGATCAGTCGTTCTGTGCCAACGCAAGATGTGCAACCGGGGTCACCTTCTCTTGTCATCGACGTGGCGCCGACGTCTGAGATACGCGGAGTCGTGCGATCGGTGTTTCAGGACTCACGCGGAACGCTGTGGATCGGTGGCGAGTGCGACCTTTTCCGCAACGACGGAAGTACTTTGACTAGCTACAAAATTGTGGATGATGTGGGCCAGGGCGTGACAATCACAAAGATCGTCGAAGACAAGGCCGGCAACATATGGTGTGGAACAAGTGGCGGCGTCACCCGGATTGACGGCAAATCATTTAAGAGTTACGGCAAAAAGGACGGCCTGATCAGCTGCGATGTCTGGAGCATGGCCGTTGACAGGAGCGGCATGATTTGGATCGGCACCATTGAGGGCGTCTGCCGTTTCGACGGAACTACGTTTTCCCCCTTCGCACTTCCGGAAGCTCAGCCCGATCCGACGAGAGGTGTGACCAGTGGCAAGTTCGTGCATTGCATCACGGTGGACCGCAAAGGTCGGGTGTGGTTCGGCACCAACGGAGGCGCGTACGTCTACGACGGAAAGACATTGACAAACCTATCCGAACGCGACGGTCTACCGAACAACGCCGTCGGCAGCATTCTCGAAGACAAGTCGGGAAACATCTGGTTCGGGACGATTCACGGGGGAATAAGTCGATTTGATGGAAGAGACTTCACAAACTTCACCGAGCAGGGAGTTGTTGAAGGCAAGGAGATCTGGTGCATTCACGAAGGGCGCTCAGGGAACGTGTGGATTTCCGGCAAGCGCTCGCCCATGTATCGATATGACGGGAACACATTCACCAAAGTGAATGAGCAGGATGGCATCACGTCGCTCGCGTTCACCATCCTGGAAGACAACAGCGGACGGCTATGGCTGAGCGGAACAAACGGCCTCTTTCGACATGACGGCGAGTCGTTTGTCCGAGTCACAAAGGACGGACCGTGGCGGTAGTCCCTAAGTAGCAGCCGTCCTTCGTACTCCAATCGCCCATGGCAAGATTTGTCGCTTGGGCATCGGAGTGAGGAGTCGCGCATGGCAGGATTTGCCGCCCGCCCCGCGGGCGCCAACTCACGCGCGGGCTGACGCGCAGCGTCAGAACGCAGCGACGCAGCGCAGCTGCGGCGCACAGACCGACCCCGGAACGCAGAAACGGAAGGCGCTTGGGCCTTCCGTTTCTAAGTGAGGAGTCGGGCTGGCGGGATTTGAACCCACGACCTTTTGACCCCCAGTCAAACGCGCTACCAAACTGCGCTACAGCCCGAGATAAGGGTTACGAGTGTAGCGGAGAGTGTCGCAAGGTGTCAGATGATGACGCTAGCAATACGAGCTACGCGCCTACGAAATCAATACAAAACAACAGCGGGAGACGACTCATCGGTCGTCTCCCGCTTGTTTCAGGCGGACAGGGTGGGATTCGAACCCACGATACGGTTGCCCGTATACAGCATTTCCAATGCTGCTCCTTCGACCACTCGGACACCTGTCCTGAAGATCCGGGAGTCTATCGCAGCCCGCGCAGGTACTCAACCAACAGTGATCCAACCACGGCGCGGGGATTACGCGCCGTTACCGAACACGGCGTAGCCTCAAAGACATGCCCGACCTGCACGGCATCTTGGCCATCGACAAGCCCTTAGGTTTTTCAAGCATGAAAGCCGTAGCGATCGTCCGCAGACGAGCCGGTGGTGTTCGTACCGGACATGCTGGGACGCTTGACCCGTTGGCGACAGGCGTCCTAGTGCTTGCACTGGGAAAGTGCACCAAGCAAATCGCCGGCCTGATGGCAACAGAGAAGCGGTACTTGACCACCATTGACCTGACCGCATTTACAACGACGGATGACCTTGAAGGCGAACGAACCGAGATCGCGCTTGGTTCGGAGGGCGCTGCAGCCACTGCACCAACGCGCGCAGACATCGAAGCCGTGCTTGCAACACAGTTCACCGGGGAAGTCTTACAACGCCCGCCGGTTTACAGCGCCATGAAGATTGGCGGACGCCGCGCATACAAGATGGCGCGCAAGGGTCAGCCTCCAGAGATGCACCCTCGACCCGTGACCATCCATTCAATAACGGTTTCTGAATATCAGTGGCCACTTCTCAGCCTTGATATTCATTGTGCCAAAGGAACCTATGTGCGAAGTATCGCGCGTGAACTTGGCGGCGTGCTCGGCACTGGCGGGCATTGCACCATGATTCGCCGAACAGCAGTGGGCGCGTTCACCATCGACAAGACCGTATCAATGGATGCGCTGCCTGAGGTAATTACCCAAGAGTGGATGGATTCACATCGAATTGCGACCTGCTAGAATTCGCAACCCGACAGTGAGAGCATTACTATGAATACAGCGCAGGACTTCAAGGCGTTCTTTTCCTATCCCCGACAAGACTTCGTTGCCGGAATCGTTGTATTTCTTGTTGCACTGCCCCTGTGCCTTGGCATTGCCATCGCCAGTGGGGTGTCACCCCTCAGTGGACTTGTGGCCGGGATTGTGGGCGGCATCGTTGTCCCACTGATCAGCCGTTCACCACTCTCCGTGTCCGGTCCAGCCGCGGGCTTGATCTCCATCGTGCTGATGGAGGTTGATCGCCTTGGAACAATTGAACGCTTCCTCACTGCCGTGATTCTGGCTGGCGCCATGCAGTTTCTCTTTGGCGTGTTCCGCGCAGGAAAGTATGCATCACTGGTTCCATCGTCAGTGATCAAGGGGATGCTGGCTGCCATCGGAATCACCATTGTCATCAAGCAGATACCAGTGGCACTGGGAGTCTCCGGTGGGTGGTCAGACATCAGTGCTGCCTTCGCCGTAGGGCCAACCATTATTACCGTTCTTTCGCTGATCACGCTGTATGGCTGGAAGCGAACGCCGCTTGCTAAGTTTGCGCTGTTGTCACCGGCACTTGTGCTCGTTGTCGTTTCGAGTGTATTGGCGATGATCTTTCGCAATGTCCCTTCGCTTGCACTCACGCCAAGCCAGTTTGTGGATGTTCCCCTCGGTGGATTCAAAGAACTCGCCAACGCCCTCCCGCGCCCGGACTTTGGCGCATTCATGGATAAGGACATTTGGATCGTGGCGGGAACGATCGCTGTTGTGGCGAGCATCGAAACGCTGCTCTCATTGCAGGCGGTTGATCGACTTGATCCCCTGCAGCGTCAGAGCCCACCGAATCGTGAACTGTTAGCGCAAGGCATCGCAAACTCGCTTTCTGGATTCTTAGGCGGCCTGCCAGTGACCGCGGTCATCGTTCGCTCCGGTGCCAACATTTCTGCTGGCGGTCGCGAACGCCTTTCTGCACTCGTCCATGGATTGCTACTACTGATTGCGGTTGTGTTTGCAGGCGCGGCATTGAACTTGATACCACTCGCTTGCCTTGCAGCTGTGTTGATACAGATAGGTCTTAACCTTGCGAAGCCATCGCTGTTCCGCTCGCAGGCAAAGCTGGGTGCCATGCAGTTCCTGCCGTTTGCACTCACCATTGCAGCGGTCTTGGGGCTTGATCTACTCAAGGGCGTGATCGTAGGAACAGTCATCGGTGTGCTCTTTGTCCTGCATCAGAATTGCAAGGGAGTAGTGAAGCTCACTGCTGAAGAAGACGGGGTGGTGCGCATGCGATTCCGCCGAGATGGCACCTTCCTTTCCAAGCCCGGCATTCTGATGGCGCTCGAAGGTATCAAGGACAACACCACTGTAGAGATTGTTGCCACTGGTGAATTCCTTGACCAGGATGTGAAGGAAATGCTGGCAGGCTTCATTCACAGTTCGCGTACGCGGCACATCAAGGTCCGTCTGGTGGATGTTGATCTCCACGGTGCGGCGGCCGGCGGCGGTCACTGAGA
>JBIKQN010000154.1:0-4755 GCA_044349615.1 Phycisphaerales bacterium | reverse complement strand
GCACATTCTTGGCGCAAGTGCAACGGAACTGGTGCACATTGGTCAGGCAGTCATACGTCTGAATGGAGGTCTGGATTTCTTCCTTTCAAATGTCTTCAACTATCCAACCTATGCAGAGTGTTACCGAGTTGCCGCATTGAATGCATACAACAACATACGGGCGAGTGCTGGCGAGTGAGATGGTGCTAGGACTCTGTTCGGCCGCGACCAATCATGCCCTTGCCGAACTTGCGTTCGATGGCATCAGCAACACGGTCAACGGTGCGGTCGCGCTCGGCCTGCGGATCCGCGAACAGTGATGCCTGGGTTTCATCGCCGGGCGCGGTGCATTCAAGTCGGATACCTATCAGTCGGACTGGCACGAATTCGCGAGCGGCCCAGCGCTTGAAGAGATCCTTGGCTGCAGCAATGATCACAAGAGTTCGGTCAGTGTCAGCGTCGAGCGTGGAACTGCGGGTGATGGTCTCGAAGTCACCGAAGCGAATCTTGATAGTGATGCGCCGTGTGGTGCCGCCACCGCCACGCAGCCGACGCGAGGCACTTTCCGCCAAATATTGCAGTGTTTCCAGCACGGACTCCGGGTCGGTGACATCGTCCGCAAAGGTGGTTTCATGACCAACACCCTTGCGATCGCGTGCGGTTTCCACTGCACGGTTGTCGATGCCGAGAGCGCGCATGCGCATGTCATGCGCGTGGTTTCCAAGTTGTGCAATCACCTCATCGTTTGCCATGCGTTGCAGGTCACCAAACGTGAACACCCGTGCTGCATGGAATCGCGGCAATGACTTCGGTCCGATGCCCCACATGCGCTCAATGCCAATAGGCGCAAGCCAGCTAGCGAGGAGTGCTGGATCACTCAATGGTGCTTCTGTGATCCCATCAGGCTTGTTCATATCGCTCGCAAGTTTCGCAATGAACTTGTTTGGGCCGATGCCAACGCTGACTGTCAATCCAAGTTCTGTATGGGTTGCCTTTCGGAGTGCGCGTGCAATGCTGAGTCCGTCCCCGTAAAGAAGGCGGCTGCCTGTCACATCAATGAACGCTTCGTCCACACTCAGTGCTTCAACGATCGGGGAGTAGCGACCAAGTATTTCCATGAATCGATCGCTGAGCTCGGAATAGCGTTCGAATCGAGGAGATGCCACGACGGCATGGGGGCAGAGTGTCAGCGCGCGAGCCATTGGCATAGCGCTGCGGCATCCAAATGCACGTGCCTCGTAGCTGGCGGCGGCTACAACGCTTCGGCCCGTGCGACCACCAACAAGCACTGGCTTGCCGCGCATGTCTGCATGGTCAAGTTGCTCCACTGAGGCAAAGAATGCATCAAGATCTGCGTGGAGAATGGTGCGTGGCGCGTCCATGGTGTAACACCGTACCCCCACTGGGGTACGCTTGGGTCATGCACTCCGTGACTGTCATTGCCGATGCCGTTACGCCCCTCCTTGAGTCCTTTGGACGCCTCCACCCAATCATGGTCCATCTGCCGCTCGGGCTGCTGTTTGCAGCGTTTGCAGTGGAGGCAGTGCGCCTGATCCAGCGGCGGTCACACATATCAGCGTTCACGCCGATAGCCCTTGGAATTGCTGCGTTGGGCGCCGTGGTTGCCAGTGGCACCGGTTGGTTCTTTGCAGAGGGCGAAGGCAGCAGCGATTCACTCTTCTGGCATCGATGGCTTGGGATTGCATCTGCTGGCGTTCTGATATTGCTTGCGTGGATGGCGGTGCGCGCCGCGCGAGAGTCCGCTCAAGGAGCACAGATCACGCCGATCGTTCGGGGCGTACTCCTTGCCTCGGCATTGCTAGTTGGATGGGTAGGGCATCTAGGCGGCGATATGGTGTGGGGCGAGAATTATGTATTGCAGCCGATCCTGGACGCATGGAAGGGGACGCCTGCCTCGAGCGATGATGATGACAGCGATGATGACGGGCAGGAGCTCGGTGTCACATCGCCAAACACGGCAACCGCTGGTGATTCACTTGCAACGGATTTAGAGAAACTATCTTTCTACACATCGAAAGTCCTCCCGATTCTTCAAGATCGCTGCTACGAGTGTCATGGCAACGGGAAACACAAGGGCAGCCTCTCAATGGATGTGAGATCGTCCTTGGTGTCCCGGGATACGCAAGGCATGTGGATTGTGAAGCCCGGCGACCCTGCAAACAGCCTGATGATTCAGCGCTGCATGTTGCCTGCAGATGATGACGATGCCATGCCACCTGATGGCGATCGATTGAAGGCCTCGGAGTTGGAAGTGCTGCGCGTGTGGATTGCTGCAGGCGCCGTGATGCCGGCAAACGGAGGAGTAACTGACCAAGTTGAATCCGATGGCGCCAGTGATGCGCCACTTCCTGCGCCGTCGGGTGACGCGCGCAATCGTGGGGCGATCGGCAAGGGTCGTTCCGCGGCTTTGCCAGCATTGACCGATGAACAAGTGACCGCAGCGGCGGCACTTCGGGATCGAGGAATCAAAGCAGTTCCAGTTTCTAAAGGTGGATCGACATTTGCGGTGAGTCTTTCTGGGGGCACCGGGTCTGGTGATGCGGACATCTCTGCGCTGATTCCAATCGCAGCGCAGATTGAGGAGTTGTCGTTTGCACGCGCATCAGTAACAGACGCCGGCATGATGCAAATGCCCGCCATGCCGTTCGTCCGTTCGGTGCGTGTGGACAACACGGCACTGACCGACGTGGGCATTACGGTTCTCCTCTCCCGGACACTTGATGCAGAGACAGTGAACCTCGTCAGTAGCGGTGCCACCGATAGCGTCTTTGCAGTGCTGTCCAAATTGCCACGGTTGCAGCGCGTGTATGTCTTCGACACCCAGATAACGCCCCAGGGAATCGACCGATTCCGCGCCTCCCACCCAGGCGTGGACATTGTGATCGGCGCACATGTCCCGGGTGGCGCGGAATAGGGCCATTCAATATTTCGACAATGAATTCTGCAAAGTCATTTGCAGGTGCCCTTATTGCATTCGATCCTCCCGGTGAATCTGGCGGTCTTCGGGCCGGGATTCAGAGGGCTCCGTGCTTTTCGGAGGTCGCATTGTGTTCGTAGCCTCGACGAGGCGCGAATGGTCAACATGACCGGACGGCTGCGTTATGCGCGCCGTCCGGTCAATGCCATTGTGGGTGACTGCAGGGCTCTAGGCTGTAGGCACGTCAATTGGCAGGCGGGACACCCGATGCGCACCACTGCATAAAGACGCCAAGCGTAATTTTCACGGAAGCAGAAATGATTCTGCGCCGAGACGCCTCCGCCCGTGCCGTTTGCAATTGCTGATTGAGCAATGTGCCAGTGACCTCAACGCGCCGTTTCTCTTGGCCGATAGCTGCCTCCACCATCTGCTCCACGGTTCTGCGCGCGGTTGCTGGATCCGGCAAGAGCGCCACCCTAGTTGTAAGTAAGGCAGGGCAATATGAATTGCCAACAAGCGCGCGATTCAGTCGCAACTCCTCCTCGACAGCCGCGATGAGGGTTCGATCAATAGGCTGGTGTTTGGATTCCGTGTCAGTGATAGCAGTGACCCCCGCATCGGAGCGACTCGCCTTTCGGAGTGCCGCAATCGTTGCCTGTGCACAGATGTCCCAACTCGCCCGCATAGCCGCAATATCGTCTGCGCTCAGCGTGGTTCGAAGCGCAGCATTCAATGAATTGGCGGCAAACTCCCGAGCGTATTCACGTGGATTGCCAACAGAATCCATATCTGGCAATGCAGCCGCCAGAACAGCCTGTGCATCAATCGCAATCAAGTCAGCACGTCCCGTATCACATGTGCGCAACTCAGCACTATGTTGCGAACAACAGCTACACAGTTCGGTCATCATGATGGATGCCATGCGGTGGTCGCGTACTTTTGCAGCAACGACAGCGTGGACTGCATCATGAAGCAGTCGTGCGCCATCTTGGATTGATGTTGGGTCGCAGGTGCTGGCATCGGCGTTGGTTGGATCAGATGACTCATCAGCAGCGAGTTGTTCCGGATCACCCCAATTGGTTTGATGGTCGGGATCCTCTGCATCTAGGCTGAGGAGTTGATCGTTGGTTATTCCGGCAATACGTGCGAGCTCATTTGAAAAACGTCCATATCCGTAAGACTTCCAGCGATGAACGGCGATCATTGCGTCGGCATGGCTTACCTGCGGGAGCCAGCGCGCCAGAAGCGTAGCGCTACACGTGGCGTCCATACCGCCGTCAAGCATGCGCAGAGCTGCTAATTCCCACTCCGCAACGCGCTGGATCATCGGTGCATCGCAGGAAGCATGTTGTGCATCAATCGCCGCAAGCGCACGCTGGACGTCATCAACGGATTGCGCAGCGACGGCATCGCGGAACTGCACAGTCAGTGCTGCATGGACGTTCGCTGTCAATTGCAACTGAGTGTCCCGCTCCGTGCGCCACGAGTCTGGTTCCTTGGTTTGCGAAAGTCGAACCGATGTGAATGTTGCCCATGCGCGTGAACGTCCATCAACGCTCAAGACCATGCGATCTGGAACTGTGGCGTTGGGATCGTTGACCGCAACGTCGTCGCGCGTTGGATCTGCAGGTCGAAACGCAATGGCAAGGCGTGCACCATGTCGAAAGTGCACGATTTCCGATTGTGATCGATGTGGAGTGCGGCTGGACTCGACACCGTCTACTTCGGTCACTATCTCCACACTCCGATCCGAGTGATGAACAAGACGAACCGGCGACTGGTCAATCACGACGGATTGCAAGTGATCTTCGCTCCAAGTCCATCGTTCTGTACGCACG
>JBIKQN010000234.1:0-3713 GCA_044349615.1 Phycisphaerales bacterium | reverse complement strand
AGTCGGCGAATCACCATGATTGGCCAGGGCACTGCACTGCACGCAGCGATGATCGGTAGTTACTTGATGGAGGAATGGGCCAAGATTCCTGCCGACTGGGACTTTGCCAGTGAGTTCCGTTACCGAAACCCAATCGTCAGCGAAGGAAGTGTTGTCGTGGCGGTCAGTCAGAGTGGCGAGACGGCGGACACGCTCGCTGCATTGCAAGAGGCGAAGGCCCGCGGCGCACTGGCACTTGGCGTGATCAATGTTGTCGGCAGTTCAATCTCTCGTGAAACCGACGCGGGTATCTACCTGCGCGTTGGTCCAGAGATTGGCGTGGCAAGTACGAAGGCGTTCGTTGGCCAGGTCATGGTGTCAGCGATGCTGGCGCTCTACATCGGTCGGCGTCGCTTGCTTAGCCAGGAGTTCGTGTCATCGGCTCTGCGTGACCTTGAGGCGATCCCGGCTCATATCGAGCGGATTCTGCAACAGAGCGAACACATCCGCCGCTCCACTGAGAAGTACATGGAGCGCGAGAACTGGCTCTTCCTTGGCCGCGGCGTGAACTACCCAGTGGCGCTCGAGGGCGCACTGAAACTGAAGGAAATCAGTTACATCCACGCGGAGGGAATGCCCAGTGCGGAAATGAAGCACGGACCAATCGCGCTCATCGACGATGGCATGCCGTGCGTGTTTGTTGCTACGCGCAACAGCCAGTACGAGAAGGTGCTTTCCAACATTCAGGAAGTTCGTAGCCGCGGCGGGCATGTCATTGCCGTTGCCACAGAGGGCGACGAGCACATCAAGAGCATGGCTGAGGATGTCTTCTACGTACCCGACGTCCCGGAGATGCTGCAGCCACTCGTGACGGTCGTGCCACTGCAGTTGCTCGCGTATCACGCAGCGGTACTGCGCGGCAAGGACGTTGACAAACCACGCAACCTAGCGAAGAGCGTCACGGTGGAATAATCGCCAGCACACACTGCTGACGGAAACATCCGGCATTTCGTGCCTTTGAATATCAAGCGAATGTAAAGCTCTTACCTTCGTGCTTCACCGTGATTGTTGAGCCCGGTGGGCACTTACCACTCAGGATCTGTGTTGCAAGCGGATTCTCCAGGCGCTGCTGGATCACGCGCTTCAGTGGACGAGCGCCGAACTGCGGGTCGTAGCCCTCGTTAGCAAGTGCCTCAATGGCACCGGGTGTGAGATCGAGGGTGATCTTTCGCTCTTCAAGTCGCCGGCGCAGGTTTTTGAGCTGAATTTCGACGATGCCGGACAAGTCAGCCCGCGTCAGTTGATGGAAGATCACCAGTTCGTCGATGCGGTTTATCAATTCTGGACGCATGTGCTTCTTCACTTCGGTCATCACATGCGCTTCAATCATTGCATCGCCTTCGCCCTTCTCGCTGAGCTCCATGATTACGTGGCTACCAATGTTTGAAGTCATCACGATGATGGTGTTCGTGAAATCAACGGTTCGACCCTGGCCATCGGTTAATCGCCCGTCGTCGAGCACCTGCAAGAGGACGTTGCTGACGTCTGGATGTGCTTTTTCAAACTCGTCAAAGAGCACAACGCAATACGGTCGACGGCGCACGGCCTCGGTTAGTCGCCCGCCTTCTTCGTAGCCAACATATCCGGGTGGAGCGCCGATGAGTCTTGCCACGGAATGTTGCTCCATGAACTCGCTCATGTCGATACGAACCATGGCAGCTTCGGTATCAAAGAGGTATTCCGCGAGCGCCTTGCACAACTCGGTCTTGCCGACACCCGTTGGGCCAAGGAAGAGGAACGACCCAATTGGCCTGCTCGATTCACCAAGACCAGCGCGATTCCTACGGACCGCTTCAGCCACAGCCTCAACAGCCTCTGGCTGACCGACAACTCGCTTACGAAGGTCATCCTCAATGTGCAGAAGCTTCTGCTTTTCGCTTTCAACAAGCTTGGAAACAGCAATTCCTGTCCAACGACTGACCACAGCCGCGATAGCGTCCGGGTCGACATCTTCACGAACAAGCATGTCCCCTGAAGCCATGCGCTTCTGCAAGTTCTCTTGTGCCGCTTGCTGCGAGACTTCAAGTTTCTTGATGTCGTCGTAGAGAATCCGCGCCGCTTTTTCGAAGTCGCCGGCGCGTTGTGCTTGATCGGCCTCAACCTTCTTGTCTTCGATCTGCTTCTGTGCGTTATTGACGAGATCAAGGTCCTTCTTCTCGGCCTGCCACTGAGCAGTGAGGCGGCGGTCTTCTTCCTTGAGATCAGCGATGTCTTTCTCTGTCTTCTTTGCGCGTTCCTTACTCTCAGGGTCCTTCTCCATCTTGAGGGCTTCGCGCTCAATTTCGAGCTGCATCAGACGGCGCTTCACGCCATCAAGCACACTTGGCATGCTGTCGTTTTCAATACGGAGGCGGCTAGCGGCCTCGTCGATGAGGTCGATTGCCTTGTCGGGAAGGAATCGATCAGCGATGTATCGCGCGCTCATTTGCGCAGCGGCAACAAGGGCACTGTCTTGAATGCGACAACTGTGGTGTGCCTCGTATTTGCCCTTGATTCCACGGAGAATTGCAATGGTGTCAAGAACGCTCGGTTCGCCAACATAGACGGGCTGGAACCGACGTTCAAATGCCGGATCCTTCTCAATGTGTGTGCGATATTCATCAAGCGTGGTTGCACCGATCGTGCGTAGTTCGCCGCGACTGAGTGCGGGTTTCAGCAACTGTCCAGCCCCAGGGCTGCCGGTGTTTGCGCCAGCACTGACGACGGTGTGGATCTCGTCAATGAAAAGAATGATGCGCCCGTTTGATGAACTCACTTCGCGAATCACAGCCTTGAGACGCTCTTCAAACTCACCCTGGAATTTAGCACCTGCCAGCAATTGGCCAACGTCTAGGGCGACGATCTTGACATCCTTCATCTGCTCCGGGCAGTCGCCATGAATGATTCGTTGTGCAAGGCCTTCCACAACCGCGGTCTTTCCAACGCCGGGTTCGCCAATGAGAACTGGATTGTTTTTGGTGCGGCGGCTGAGCACTTGCATGCACCGACGAATCTCTTCATCTCGACCAATCACGGGATCAAGTTTGCCGTCGCTCGCTCGCTCGGTGAGGTCGATGCCATACTTCTTAAGTGATTCCATCGTGTTCTCAGCGTTTGGATCGTTCACGTTTTTTACCCCGCTTGCGGCGCGGATCTCCTGGATGGCTTTCGAAAGTTTGCGGTCGTCAGCACCAAGCGTAGTAAGTACTGTCTTCGCCGGCGTATGTGTTGAGGTCAGAGCAAGCAGCAGATGCTCAACACTGGTGTAGGCATCCTTCATCGACTGTGCCAAGCGCTCCGCCTCGGTCATTACCTGCCCAAGCGCCTGTCCAGGTCGTGGCTGGGTACCGGCAACAGTTGGTAATCGCTTCAGCTCTGCCCGGGCAACATCGTGAATACGGCGTGGGTCGATTCCGGCGCGCTCAAGTGCACTCGATGCGGCGCCACGTGGGTCTGCAGTCAGTGCGGCCAATAGGTGAAGCGGCGAATACTCAGCATGTCCACTGGAACTCGCCAGAGTCTGTCCAGCTTGGAGTGCTTCCTGAGACGCGTGGGTGAGCTTTTCATTCATGAAGTGGATTTCACTAGTGATGTCCAGGTTGCCAAGCTTCCGCCGGGAAGTTTGCAGGCATGTGTTCCGGTCGCTCGTTGAGCCAGGCAGCAAGCCATTCCAAAGCATCAACCAACCGTGGTCC
>JBIKQN010000153.1:0-4790 GCA_044349615.1 Phycisphaerales bacterium | reverse complement strand
GCAACGGACAGTCTCCCGAGCTGTCGCATCCGGAAGCGGAATATTGCTGTGCAAGGATGCCGTCGATGAGCACATGACCTTCGGCAGAAACCAGGTGCAGCATGGAGAGCAGATCGATCGCGTTGGCGTCCAGTTGTGCTTGCGTCGTGGCAGCCAGCGTGTTCCGAAGGCCGAGGAACTTCACAAAGTTGTCGGACGGCGATCCGCTGATGACGGACTTCAAATCCCAGCCAGCGGCAGTCTGCTTCTGAATCGTGCTTGCAGGAACCGGAATGATTTTCATGCTCGGTCCAAGGAGTTCGCGGCCCGCCCACATCACCGCGGTGATTGCGGAAGCGGTCTCCTCAGGAACGGCCATCGGTCCTTCAATGTCTTGGCACCACATGACGTATCCGCCGTTGGCGGTGGGCGTGCCTTCAGATGCTGCGGGGAATCCGCTTGGATCAACTGATGCGGCGGTAAGAATGAGCGAAGCGAATTGCTGGCGCGCCGTTGGCGTGCTGAGATCCGGCGGCGTAGCGGTATTGAAGAGGCGCTTGAGATCCAAGGCGGGCGGCAGGATGCCGGAGTCGCTCCACAGAATCTTGCTGCCACCGTTCGTACTCATGCCTGTCGATGTTCCGACGATGCGACCCGCTGCGGCGAGCGTTGTTCGTTGCGTTGCACTTGCCCATCCGATCACGGTGCTGCCAGGTGGCAATGCCACTTGCAGGTTGGCATCAGTGAAGTTGTCCATGAAATACGCAAAGTGCGGCGTGGGCGTCTGTGCGCTCGCCGCGCCGGACAGCGCCGCAGCGATGGACATGCACAGCAGCTTGGTCATGCTTGGCGATATGAACAGCCGATGGGCGGAATTTCGTCGGACGTTGGGGTTATTCATCGGGTGGACGAAGTATGCATTGCGGAATTGAACATGCACGGCGAATATCCGCCGGCATGGCATATATCGACGCATTCTGGTGGCAAATTCAACGTTTCAGACGAAATGAAAGCGCGAGTTGCCGCGAAACTCAATTTCCGGATGACCGCGAAGGCGAATCCATTGGCCTGACAACCGCCGCAATCACCGCACTCGCCACGGTCCAAGTCAAAAACGTGTCGGCGATTCCGGCGTAGACCCACCGCGCAGGCAACTGAAACCAGGCAAGGTCGGGGCCATCGCCAGCCATCGCCGCAAAGAGGGCAATGACCATGCCGATCGTCCAGCGCCCCACCCACGACGGACAGCGCATGCCGGCCATCAGAATGCTCATGAGAAAGGCGCTAAATGCCATGTATCCGAACGCAGTCAAGTAGCGCTGTGCGCTGATGGGGTCACGACCTTGTTTGCGTACTAGGAGCACACCCACCGGTCCGCGCTGTGATGACTCGCGCCATTCAGTCACGGTGCGAGCGCGCTGCTCGGCGTCCATGGTGCTGAGCGCCTGCATGTCGATGCCGGGAAATCCGTAGGCGCCGTCACGCGGTGCGCCGCGGCCAATGGCGTCAACAAGTGCGGAATCCGCGGGTAGTGGTTCGAGTGCCCAGTCATACAGGCGCACCGCCGACCACGAGACATACGCCCAAGCAAATGCCGCAAGAGCCCCAAAGATTGTCCCAAGAAGAATGCGTCGAGCCATCCCCACAAGTTACAGAAAATGGTCCGGGAGGAACGGGACCAATTTATTTACCACTCGGGGCCGCCCGAGTAGCGGCCGAAGACATCGGCCATGGCTTGCACCATCTCGCCCAATGTGCACTTACTCAGCGCACCCTCTACCAGTGATGGCATCACATTCTCGCCCTTGCGTGCCGCCGTGCGGATGGCATCAAGTGCCACCTTCACACCGTCCGCATCGCGCGTCTTGCGGAACTTCGTCAAACGATCGCATTGCTCCGTCTCAACCGTGTGCGGGATCTGCAGAATCTCCACTTGGTGCTGCTCATTGCCATCGTTATACGCATTCATGCCAACCACGATGCGATCACCCGCCTCCATCTCTTGACCGAAGCGGTAACTCGCCTCCGCGATCTGCCGACGGAAATAACCCTTGTGAATACCCGCCACCACCCCACCCATGTCATCAATCTCCTTGATGTACTGGTTGGCGTCCTTCTCCATCTGATCAGTCAACGCCTCCACATACCAACTCCCACCCAGCGGATCCACCGTGCGGTGCACGCCAGTTTCATGCGCAAGGATCTGCTGCGTGCGCAACGCCACACGAACCGCCGTCTCAGTGGGTAAGCCGAGCGTCTCGTCCATACTGTCGGTGTGCAAGCTCTGGCAACCGCCGAGCACGCCCGCCATCGCTTGGAACGCCACGCGCACGATGTTGTTGAGCGGCTGCTGCTCAGTGAGGCTGCAACCAGCCGTCTGCACGTGCGTGCGCATCAACATGCTGCGCTCGTTCTTTGCACCGAATCGGTCACGCATGGCGTTCGCCCAAATGCGGCGAGCGGCGCGAAGTTTGCAGATTTCCTCAAAGAACTCGTTGTGACTGTTAAAGAAGAAACTGAGGCGCGGCGCGAACGTGTCGACTGGCATGCCACGCTTGATGCACGCCTCCGCGTATTCCATTCCATCGCGCAACGTGAACGCTAGTTCCTGCGTCGCGCTCGAGCCAGCCTCGCGGATGTGGTAGCCGGAGATGCTCACGGAGTTCCACTTCGGCAGGTGTTGCGCCGCGAACTCAATCGTGTCCACCACGAGTTTGACACTCGCTTCCGGTGGATAGATGAACTCGTTCTGTGCGTGGAACTCCTTCAGAATGTCATTCTGCAGGGTGCCACCAACGGTATTCCAATCAACGCCGCGCTCCTTGGCCATGGCCAAATACATCGCCCAGATGACAGCAGCTGGACCGTTGATGGTCTGACTGACAGTGACCTCGCCGATCGGAATGTCCGCGTACAGCCGATGCATGTCTTCGATCGTGCTGATCGCAACGCCGCATCGACCGACCTCGCCAGCAGACAGCGCATCGTCAGAATCGCGACCCATCAGAGTGGGCAGATCGAACGCAGTGGAGAGACCAGTATTCGCCTTGGTGCCCTTTGCATTCTCAAGCAAGTACTTGAAGCGGCGGTTGGTGTCCTCGGCAGAACCGAAACCAGCAAACTGGCGCATGGTCCAGAGGCGATCGCGGTACATCGTCTTGTGAACGCCGCGCGTGAACGGGAACACGCCGGGCTCACCGATACGCGCATGTGGCTTCGACGCATCAGCGGGATCCGTGGTGTGCACCGTGGCGGGTCCATAGCGCTCGTCGATCACATAGCCAGAGAGAGTCACCGTCTCTGGGTTGATGGCAGGCTTGGAAGGCGCCGCGGGCGCGGCAGAAGCGGGAGTCTTCGTGGAACTGTTCGTCGGGTGGGCAGACATACCCGGATTGTAGGGGCGATCAGCAAATCCAGGCTCGCCGCTCTGGTTCCTAGGTACCTGTACAAGCGCGTGTTGTGTGAATTTCTATAGACTTTGTGCCCTATGCGCCACTCTGTGAACATCACCGCTGCCCTGTTTGCCATCACTCTGAGCGCCCTGACGCTTCCAGGATGCGCACAAAAGCGCCCAGTGCAGCCTGAACAGGAACTGCTCGCCGAGCGCACGGAAATCAAGAAGCGGTTTGTTGAAGGCAATCGCGCAGGCATGGAGTTCCTTGCCAAGAACACACACGACCGTCGCGCCAGTGACCCGAACAGTTGCATTGATGTCCTTGTTGTTTCCGGCGGTGGCGACTGGGGTGCATTCGCAACGGGTGTACTGATTGCCTGGAGTGAACTGCCCGCTGGTCCGCAGGCACTACCAAAGTTCCAGGTGGTTTCTGGAGTTAGTACGGGGGCACTGATTGCTCCGTTCGCATATCTCGGGACGCCCAAAGATCTCAAGGCTATTGATGACCTGTATCGCAATCCAAAATCAGACTGGGTGAAGTCGCGCGGATTGCTCTTCTTCCTTCCAGACAATGCAAGCTTTGCAGAAGTACCCGGCCTTGAACGCGAAGTTGACAAGTTCATTGATATGGACTTCGCCAAGCGCATTGCCAAGGAATATGAGGGCGGCCGGATTGTGGTGATTCAGACCACCAATATGGACGACGGCAGCGCGCAGCCGTTCAATTGGAGCCTTGCTGCCAAGCAAGCAACAGAAGATGGAAACATCAGACGGCTGCAGAACATTTTGCTGGCATCATCAGGCATTCCTGGAGCATTTCCACCCCGAGAGATTGATGGCTCACTCTATGTAGATGGCGCAGTCACAAGCAACATTATTTACGGCGGCGCCATCAAACGCGACCAAACCTTTGGTGCCACATGGAAGCGCATGTATCCCGGCGAGTCCGTGCCAAAGATTCGCTACTGGGTCATCTTGAACAACTACGCAGCCGCGCAGCCCGTCACCGTGCAGCCCACTTGGCCAAGCGTGATTTCCCGTGCGCTGGAAGTGGCCGTCCGTGCATCAACCACTATTGCGCTTCGCCACTTGTATGCCATGAGCGAGGTGAATCAACTTCGCGGTGACGGAGAGATTGAAGTGCGTTGGATGGCCATTCCCGATTCATGGAAGGCTCCAAAGGAAGGCGTCTTCCAAGAAGAGACCATGCGCTCGCTTTCCGACCTTGGAATGAAGGTCGGTGCGGATCCAGCGTCATGGATGACTGAGTCTCCGTGAATCCTTCACCTGCAAGCACATCACTCGAGCAGTCACGTGGTACCACGGCCGTGGCATTCGTTGCCCTGTACGTGTTCTGGGGATCCACCTATCTTGGCAGCAAGTTTGCCATGGCGAGCTTCCCACCAGCACTGCTGAG
>JBIKQN010000152.1:0-4798 GCA_044349615.1 Phycisphaerales bacterium | reverse complement strand
GGAAACAGTTGAGCCCATCGGCAAGCGCGTTCTCATCCGTAAGGACGAGGACAAGAAGATCACCAAGGTTGGAATTCACCTGCCAGATCGTTTGGAAATTCCCACCATTACGGGGCGGGTAGTTGCTATCTCGGCCGAAGTGGCCAAGGATGACAATTATCCCATTGAGCAATACGACCGAGTGCTCTTTAATCCGAAGCACGGGGTTCCTGTGGACTTTGAGGGTGACAACCGATTGTTCGTTATTCCAATTGAAGACATCGTTGCGGTGTTTCGTGCCGCCGACTCCGGGCAGGCCGAGTGACCACTACTTCGGCGAACCGCAGTCCACGGGAGCTTCCGGATCCGTTTCCGGTTCCGCGAGCGCTGGGACCTTTCTGCCTTTCGATCCGCGTTCCTGGTTCAAAGAGCAGCACCAACCGTGCCTTGATCTTGGCTGCATTGGCTGATGGGGTCTCGGTGCTGCATGGCGCCTTGCGATCAGAGGACACCGACGGTTTGGTGAGCGCGCTCCGTGCGCTTGGTTGTGAGATACGTGTCGAAGACGATGCCATTCATGTGCACGGCTGCGGTGGACGATTTGCGTTGCGTGATCCGCTGCGCATCAATCTTGGTGACGGTGGAACGCCCACGCGATTTATGCTGGCGGCGGCATCGCTTGCCCGCGCGCCAGTGACCATTGATGGCAGCGCACGTATGCGCGAGCGTCCGGTTGCCGACAGCGTGACGCTGCTTCATGCACTGGGCGTGAGTGTGGTTGGCGAAGCCTTGACAACTAGCGCAGCCTTGACAACAAGCACATCGCTGCCGCTCGTCGTGACTCCCGGTCCCGCGGCGCCTCATGGCGGACTTCTGCGCATTTCACGCACGGCTACAAGCCAGTGCGTGAGTGGCCTGTTGCTTTGTGCGCCATGGTTTCGTGACGGTCTCCGGGTGGAGTTCACCGAGCAGCCAATAAGCCAGAGTTACTTGGAATTGACGATTGATGAGCTTCGGCGTTGGGGTGTTGCTGTTGAGGAGTCGCGCAACGCGTCAGGCGCACTGACAGCCATTGCTGTTCCGCATGGCCCTCCGTGCGCACGGGCTGACGTGCAGATTGAAGCGGATGCTTCGAGTGCTATGTACTGGGCTGCTGCTGCCGCCATCATTCCCGGCAGCTCGGTGGAACTGCTTGGTCTGCCGCGCGAAAGCCGGCAGCCGGACATGCATGCCATCAATACCCTTGGCGCCATGGGAGCCATCATTGAGCCGTCGTCGACGCACGTGGGAGCCACGCGCGTGGCGTGCGCCGTGACCAACGATCAGCACCCGCTGCGGGGTGGCCGATTTGACCTGTCGTCGGCACCCGATGGGGCATTGGCCATCGCCGCCATTGCAGCCCTTGCTGATGGCGAAACTCGACTGGATGGTCTTTCCACGCTGCGCGTCAAGGAATGTGACCGCGTTGTTGCGTTGCGCGATGGTCTTGTTGCCATGGGAGTCAACGCGCTTATTGATGGTGATTCGCTCGTCATCGCGCCGCGCGATGGATCCATGCGCGCAGACGCGGGAACTGCTCTCATTCAAACCGTCCGTGACCACCGCATTGCCATGGCATTTTCAGTGGTTGGCCTTCGTACCGGCGGGTTGAAGATCATTGATCCAGGTTGCGTTGCAAAGAGCTATCCGGGTTTCTGGACCGACCTTGCACGGGTTGCCTCTGGTCACTGAGGCGCGAAGCCGTGCAGAGTGAGCATTGATCGAATACCCTTTCCCGATGCACGCATTTTGGCACTTTGCAGCTCGCCTCCTGAAGCACAAGGCTCGGCTTACCGCTGCGATGGGTCTTGCCCTGATCTCAGCAGGCGGACTCGGCGCCGGGCTTGTGGCACTATCTCCGGTGCTTGAATTCCTGCTACGCAAGAATCAATCACTTGGACAATGGATAACGCAGAACGCGCCGTGGATACCGCCAGAGCTGACAGAACATCTACCCAAGGATGCATTTGGTGGGGTAGTGGTGGTCTTTGTGGCACTGATGGTGATGACCGCTATTGGTGCTGCTGCCAACTTTGGCCACCAGTATTTAGCGCTGACACTGTGCGTGCGCATGGTTACTGAGATTCGTCATGACATCTTTAAACATGCAGTGAATCTGCCACTTGCAACAGTCTTGCAGCGCGGGGCGTCGGATCTGGTGAGCCGCACTGTTCGTGACAGCGCTGAATTGCAGCGTGGATTGGTGGCGCTGACCGGCAAGACCGTGGCGCAAATCACCAAGGGCGGCGCGGCTTTCTTGGCGGCCATTTGGTTTGACTGGCGCATTACGCTGGTTGCCCTTGTTGCGGTTCCTGTTCTTGCAATCCCATTGCGCAAGTTTGGCAAGCGAATCCGAAAGGGCGTTCGCGGATCACTGCGCGCGCAAGCCGACTTGCTGCGCGTTTCAAACGAGAGCATGCAAGGAATGCGGGCGGTTAAGTCCGCAACCGCAGAGGCTGAAGCAATTCGTCGATTCGATGCAGTGAATACCGTGGTGCTTCGCGAAGAAATGCGGGTGCGATTTGCGCAGTCAATGTCTTCGCCGATTGTGGAATCGATTGCCATTGTTGCAATTTGCGCATTGGCGCTGATTGCTGCGCGGCAAATTATCGATGGCAAGCTGCCGTTTGACACCTTTGTGCTGTCACTCGGTGCACTTGCAGCCGCGGGCGGATCGCTGAAGCCGATTGCCGGATTCGTCAACGATATTCAGGCTGCATCCGCGCCCGCCGAACGGTTGCAGGAAGTCCTTGATGTTGCACGCGAGGATGCGGGTGAGCGCAAGAAAGTGCCGCTGCCGCCGCATGCCCGGGAGATTCGCTTTGAAGATGTCTCGTTTCGCTATGCCGATGCGGATGTAGACGCGTTGCAGAATGTCAGTCTTGTGATTCAACATGGAGAGCGTGTTGCGTTCGTCGGCGGCAATGGATGCGGCAAGACCACGCTGCTTTCTATGCTTTCGCGCCTCTTTGTACCGACGCACGGCCGAGTGCTGATTGATGGCGCAGACATTGCCAAGCACGGCCTGAAGAGTGTGCGAGCGCAGGTGGGTGTGGTAACGCAGGACGCATTCCTGATCCGCGGCAGCATCATTGAGAACATTCGCTTCGGTCATGATGCTCCTTCTGATGAGGCAGTTCGGATTGCCGCACGACGCGCCTATGCGGAGTCATTCATCGATCGCCTCCCAGATGGATTTGGAACCATGGTTGCAGAGGGCGGGACATCGCTTTCGGGCGGTCAACGGCAGCGCATCGCGATCGCTCGTGCTGTGCTGCGCGATCCCCGGATCCTCATTCTTGATGAGGCCACCAGTCAGGTAGACGCAGAGAGCGAAGATCTGATTAATACAGCGATTGCTGAGTTTGGGGCAGGGCGTACAACGCTCGTCATTGCGCATCGCCTGTCAACAGTGCTCGCTGCCGATCGCATTGTGGTGATGGACGCGGGGCGCATTGTGGCTACCGGGCGCCACGAGGAATTGCTTGCGTCGTGCGCTGCCTATCAGCGGATTGCGCGAACGCAGCTCAATACCTAATGCGAGCGATGGTGCGTTTGATGGCGTCTTCCAACAACACCATCGTGAGCGCGTCACTCTCCTCAGCGCGGAACCGTGGCTCCACCAGTTGCCGGAACAGCACTCCCGGTGGTGGGCTCAGGCGCACCGCCAAGGGCGGGCATAGCGCTACCCTCAGGCGCGGGAATTGCTGGCAATCCACCGGAAGTAGTGATGATGTTGAGCCCATCTTCAGATTCAGGTGCGGGCGTGATTTCTGCAATCGGCTTAGCGGTTACGGGCGTTGTTGGTCGCCCGGACTCCAGTGCGATCCATGCCAAGATCACGCCACCCACCAGCGTCATGCATGAAATGATCGCAACAAAGAGCATCCAGTTCTGCAGCGCCGTATGCAGTTTCTGCACGCCAGCATCGCGTTCAGTGGTCTTCTCTAGCAAACCTTGCAGCGCAGCAGAACTGCGGTCTGTGGTTGATTGCAACTGAACCACCGCATTGGCAAGCGTGGTTACGCCGTCTGCAACCTTCATGGCGCTTTCGTGATTGAGGTCAAGCTGCTGCTGCACAAGGCTCATCACATCGCGTTGCTGTTCAACACCCTGGGTGATACGTGCGAGCGTCTTCTCCACGTGATCATCGCGCTGCCTGGTGTGCATCAGTTGCTGTGCAACTAAGTCTGCAAGCCGTGTCTGCTGACGAACGAGTTCCGGTAGTGAGCCCATGCTCTGCGGGAGCGCAGCAACCACGCGGGCTAGTTCCTGCTGTCGTTGATCCTGAACATCAAGGAACATTCGAAACTCGCGCGCCATGGTCACAATTTCCTGCGAGTCGGCCGGTACAGGCATGGTGCCCACGGCATCGATTCGATCCGTGCTAGCGCGACGGACTGGGGCAATGGCATCATCGCCGCCAAGGAAAAGGGTTCGGAGAGTGGCAAGGAAACCGGGCATCGGAGGGAAGGGTAACGGGGAACCGGGTGGCTTGGGGGGACTATTCGGTTGAGCGCGGTATAGGATCGGTCTTGTGACCGCGCGGCCTTCCATCATTCTTCGATGTGCATGCTTGGTTCTGCTTGCGGCTGCGGTGGCATGCGATCGATCACCCGCCGCCCCTCCGGTCACTCCGAGTGCCCCGGTAGGCATGCGGATCATTTCCCTGAGCCCGGCTCTGACTCGAACGGTCACGGAACTTGGAGGCGGGGCGGCCATCGTTGGTCGAACCCCTTGGTGCGAGACCCCTCAAGCGCCCGACGCTCGGATTGTTGGT
>JBIKQN010000151.1:0-4815 GCA_044349615.1 Phycisphaerales bacterium | reverse complement strand
ACATAAGTTGCTTCCACGATCGAATGCGTCACCATGACGACGGTCATTCCAAGTTCGGCCCAGAGCGATCGCAAGAGATCATCAAGTGCATGGCGAGCAATCTCATCCACCGCTCCAAAGGGCTCATCTAACAACAAGAGTTGTGGCGCCGTGACCAATGCGCGCGCAATCGATGCGCGCATCCGCATTCCGCCAGAGAGTTGCCCCGGACGCTTGCGTACGGCACTACCGAGGCCCACGCGTTCAAGCATGACAGCCGCTCGTTCAATTCGTTCTACATGGGGAACGCCAGCAAGTTCCAATGGGAGTGCCACATTGGCCAGCACCGTTCGCCATGGAAGCAATCGTGGCTCTTGAAATGCGAACGCTGTCCGTGGCTGCGCACATGCCCCCGCCGCGTCCTCAAACCGCACTTGACCAGTTGTCGGAACATCAAGTCCACCTATCAAGCGAAGCAGAGTGGTCTTACCGCAACCTGACGGCCCAACGAGCACCGTCATAGAACCAGCGCGCACATCAAGCGACGCGCCTGCAAGGGCAACGCAACCGTCTTCATAGACGCGACCAATCTGCGAGAGTTCGATTCGCTTGAGCACGTGTAAATACTACGCACTTCGAAATTCGGACAGCAGTCAATATGCAGGGTGACGGCTAGAAGCACCCTAGACCACACCGTTCTGGGTCATTCATTGAACCTTGTCAGGATGCCTTTATACGCACTCGCGCATCCGGAACGGCACCCTCAATCGACCTTGCTAAGGAATCGAGATCAAACTCCGATCCAGTCTGCGCGTACACCTCAACCGTTCGCTCTGCACTGTTAGGAGTGGCACGAAGTACCGAGAAATTCTGTTCCTGCAAGATAGCGGTCACTGCAGCTTGCACCTGTGCAAGATCACCGTTTTTACGAATCCGAACACGCACCTGAATGTATGCGGTGCTGTTCATCCACCAGTTGGCAAGGAACACCACTGTCAGAGAAAGCGCCACGAGCGAGTACTCGCTCATACCGCACGCGAGCCCCAACACCGTCGCAATGATGGCAACGCCGGTTTGCCGAGCGTCACCAAAGATCGTGCGGAAGCGAACCAAACCGCCAATACCAAACAAGACCAACGCTATCTCTGCGCCCAACAAAAACTGTTCGCTTGATTGCACTAGTTCCGCGGCAATACAGCCAACCAGTGCGCAGATCACTGTTGCCTTACGAGTCTCCGAATGACCAATGGGGTCAAAGTGGACAGCACGCCGCGGCGAAGCAGTCAGCGTCAGAGCAACGCCGATTGAACACAGGAGCCCAAGCACTAAGTCCAAGACATAGGGAGCATGACGAAAGAGACTCAACGAATTGGTAATGATTCGCCAATCATCTGGTCCAGGAAGCTTTGAAGAATGCCCTGATGACGACCCACCAGCCAGCATCTGAAGTTCTTTCTCGGCTTCATGTTTGCCGCCACCCATGGCCGCCGCCGAGGTCTCCCGGGGGCGATCGCCTATCTCCAAACCAAACTCATGTGCGCTCGCAACCAAGGCATCCGTGGAACTGCGGGTGCGCGATCCATCCGATGGCTGGGAGGAACATGCCGAAATCAGTAGCAGTGCAGCGACCACTGCAAGGAATGACCATGTGCCCCGGCGCAGGAAAGCGAGTGATGCAAGGCGAGTGTTGAGTGTCATGCGTACCTCCATGTACCCACGCATCGTCCCCGTTTGACGGTAATCTTGCAAGCGAAACATGAAGCGCAAAGCCCCTCTCGGTGTGTTTATTTCGGTGATCGCTCTGATCGCCATGCTGTTGCTCCCCTTCCTGTTCCCCATCATTCAGAAGGCCAAGGAGCGAGACGAGCACCAGTCCGAGGCGGCAAGTGCGTCGTCGGAACGTGCTGGAACGGTTTCAGACGGTGTCGCCCTCGCCGCTGGAGACCAACCACACGGCCATGAATTGCTCCTGACTGCCCCGCACTGGTATGTCACTGTGCACGGTGATGCAGGAGCTCTGGCCCAGGTGTTTGCCATTGACGGCAGTGGCAAGGTCATTGGGCCTGTGCTTGGACCACTCCCTGAGAAGGAGCCCCCACTCAGCGAATTGCGTGGCATGGAGATTCTTGGAAACGGGGCGCTTTGCGTGATGAGTGCCAAGAAGGACTCAACCCGAGTGATCGTCTTTGGAACCCCGAATGAACGCACCGGCATCAGGCCATACAAGGCCACATGGATTTCTGGCGGCGAAGCAAACCCTGGCATGGTCCATACCTACCAAATTGCCATTGGACCGGATGGTTCGCTGTACGCATCAAATCAAGACACAAACACCGTGACCCGCTACCACGGGCTTGGGCGCAGCAATGCAGGTAAGCCGCTCCCAGTTGCAAGCGGACTCGAAGGATTCGGAACACTGCCTCCGGGCACCGTGGTTCCAAACAACCAACAGTCTCCCGAAGGGCTCGGCTTAGTGCGTGGCTTTACCTTCGGGCCAGATGGCCTGCTCTATATCTGTGATCGGCAACGATCACGCATCGCGGTGCATGATCCAGTGACTGGTCGATTTGTACGCAGTGCCATGACTGCCGCCGATGGACTTGAGCATCCAATCCAAGCGATGTTCACCCAAGACGGGCGCGAACTCCTAGTGACCGACAACAAGGTTAACTGCGTGTGGAAACTGGATGTCGAGTCTGGACAGATCAGCCAACTCGTAAGGTCTGGCGATGGCGGCCTGAGTGCAGCGAGTGCAATTGCAGTGCGAGACCATGTCCTCTATGTAGGAAGCCGCCTCACAAAGCAGATCCTGAAGTTTGATGCCAAGAGAGGGAACTTCCTCGGCGTGTTTGCCGAGCTACCTTCCAACCCGGAATTCCTCATTCCGATTTCGCAGCAGTGATGGTCCAGCAGCGATGAATGCGCCGATTGCGAAAGTCATCCGGAACCGTTCGCTCACTGATTTCTCGCGCAATAAAGCCTTCCGGCAAGAGTTCCGCGTCAAACTTCAATTGCCGGGAATTGCTGCTGAAGTAGAGCCACCCACCTGGTGCCAACCACTGCGTGGCCAAACGAACTAGGTGCGGCCAGTCCCGGTCCACCGCAAAGCTCTCTGCCTCCATGCGCTTCGAGTTTGAGAAGGTAGGCGGATCAAGCACGATGTAGTCATAGCGCTCGTCGGCAGCGGGGCCCGCTTGCAGGAATTGCAAACAGTCCGCTTGCACGAGCCGATGTTCTCCACCAAGAGCAAATCCATTCAACTCTAAATTGCGCCGCGTCCAGTCCTGATATGTCTTTGACATGTCAACCGTTGTGGTGCCCACCGCGCCACCCGCGCGCGCATAGACGGTGAAGCTTCCGGTGTAAGCAAACAGATTAAGTATGCGCTTCCCAGCCGCATAGTGGCGAATGATTGAACGCGTCTTGCGGTGATCAAGGAACAAACCTGTATCGAGGTAATCACTCAGGTTGACTTCGAACTTCAGACCCTGCTCCTCCACCGTGCGAATCATGCCGCTGTCTCCCACGCGGTCATACTGTTCGGTGCGATCCTTGATTCGACCACGACATTTCATATGCAACTTTGATCCGGAGAGTTGCAATCCATCCAGAATCTCACCTTCACACATTTCCTCAAAGGCGCGAACCTTCTCTGGTGTGTCGTCGCGGGTTCGCTGATACACCCAAGCCACCGCTTCGCCGTCGTACCAGTCCACGATCGCCGGAAACTCTGGAATGTCGCGCTCGTAGAGCCGGAAGCATGTGACGCCACTTGCCTTTGCCCAACCACGCAGGTGTCGGAGTTGCTTCGAGAGTCGGTTGGCCAGCATCAACATCGCAGCCGAGGCTACCCCGCGCGATACGCCCGGCTCTGACCAGTGCGGGGGCAAGGGCTCACCAGTCCGGGGGGCAGGGACTCATCATCTGAGCAAGACAGCGCGCATTTCCAGCCTTCCAAGCGCGGGACAAGACCATTTGCTCATAATAAATGCTTTTAGATCCTCTTGGAGGGCTTTTCGCCCCGCCACCATCAAGCCGGACCTTCGGTACAATCCGCTCCTTATCGAGGGCTCTTCGCCGCTCGAACACACCTGTAGGACGAAAAAATGGCCAAGGCCCAAAACTGGACCCGATTCATCGTTCCCGCCACGCTTGCCGCGTTGGCGGTCGCGCCCGTTGCTTTTGCAAGCGAGGCTGACCTGCAACTGCCTCCCATCGACGACAAGATCGTCTTCAGCGTGTTCGGCAAGCCGATCATGGGCGCAACGCTCATGTATGCGGGTCTTGTGATCTCGCTGGTCGGAGCCCTGTTCGGAGTCATCCAGTACGTCCAAGTGGACGCGCTGCCGGTGCATCCGTCCATGCGCAACGTTTCCAACATCATCTGGGAGACCTGCAAGAGTTACCTCGCGCAGCAAGGCAAGTTCTTGGCGCTTCTCTGGTTCCTCATCGCCGGTGCGATGATCGTCTACTTCGGGTTCCTGAATCCGATTGGCAGCGGCCACGGAGCAGTACCCGTTGAGGGCGCTGCCCCGCAAACGAGCCACGTCATGGCCGTTGGCATCGTCCTTCTCTGCTCCATCCTGGGCATTCTCGGTAGCTACAGCGTGGCATGGTTCGGTATCCGAATCAACACCCGCGCCAACAGCCGGACCGCGTTTGCAAGTCTTCGCGGCGACGCCCTGAAGACCCTTGCCATCCCACTGCAGTCCGGTATGTCGATCGGCATGCTCTTGGTCAGCGTTGAGTTGTTCTTCATGATCGGAATCATGATGTTCATCCCGTCGGAACTCGTGGGTGCAAGCTTCATCGGCTTTGCCATCGGCGAGAGCCTTG
>JBIKQN010000150.1:0-4872 GCA_044349615.1 Phycisphaerales bacterium | reverse complement strand
CACGTCACCACCGCTGCGAGCATCGGTAGGACACGATGGATGTCAGTCGAAAGCATGGCAGCATCGTAGAATCTTTGGCATGCCCGCCCGACGTCATCTTGGTTTCTCCGTACCCACGTGTTTCATTGCCCCAAACCCGGCCCCTGGCACTATCTCTGCACTAGGCACAGGTGCCTCTATGTGCATCGCTGGTGTCCTGACCCTATGTGGTTGCACTGGTCACAGTTCTGTCGAACGTGGAATCGATCGCTCGGCTAGCAGTATCTCTGCCAGTTTCTCCGGGTCGGTCACCGAAGTTCGAGATTATGTACTCCCGGTGGACGGCATCATTGATGTCGACCTTGAGACCTTCGGTGGCGATGTCGTCATTCGATCGGGTCGTGAGACGAAAGGTGAGGTGCGTATGCACATCACCGTGACGGCTGCTCACGGTGGCGATCGTGAAGACGAAGCAAGTGCATCACTCGCGGAAGTAACGGTGAAGGCTGAGATTCGCCGTGGCGGCGATGTGCCGACGCTTGTACTACGGGGCACAACGGAGCACGATGAGCCGTGGCTTCACGAAACAGACATTGACATTGAACTCCCTGAATTGCGCCGCGTGCGTGTCAAGACTCGCTCGGGCAAAGTCCACATCTATGAAAATCGCGGTTCCTGTTCGGTCGAAACATCAGACGGCGATATTCGCATGATTACGCCCTGGGCCATCACGGAAGATGTCACGCTGATCACGCGCGGCGGCGAGATCGTGTTCCGCGCTTTCACGGGCACCTGCGGCACATTTGATGTCGATTGCGTGAATGGCAAGGTTCTCACGCGCGTAGAGGCTGGTGATTGGCGCGTGCTTGACCGCCGCAATGATCACGACACCCTGCACGCATCACTCGGCCCGTGCGCAAACAAGATTCTCATCCGAAATGTCGATGCACCAGTGACCATCAGCATCGTTCCTGAGCCAATGGAATATGGCTCGATATTCTCAGCGCCCTGACGCTCTCACCCCAACGAGCCGCACCTCCTGCGGCCACTCCCACTCCTATGGCATTCATCAACGACCACTACTTAAAACTGGCCGCCGGCTACTTGTTTCCTGAAATCGCCCGACGCGTTGCTGTCTTCGCCGAGGCGAATCCTGAAGTTGCTTCGGATCTGATCCGCTGCGGCATCGGTGATGTCACGGAGCCGCTACCAGCGGCGGCAATTTCTGCCATGCACAAGGCCGTTGATGAACTTGCACATCGCTCCACCTTCCGTGGATACGGCCCGGCCACGGGCTATGAATTCGTCCGTGAGGCGATTGTGCAAGGCGATTTCCGCGAACGCGGTATTGCGATTGCAACCGATGAGATCTTCCTCTCTGACGGCAGTAAGCCTGATGCCAGCGCATTCATGGAAATCATGGCAGCCGGGACGCCAGCTGAGGGTGGCAATCGCACCGCCGTTTGTGATCCGGTCTATCCGGTCTATGTAGACAACAACGTCATGCAGGGCAACACTGGTCCTGCGCTTGCAGGCGGCGGCTATGAAGGGCTTGTCTATCTACCAGGCACTCCGGCCAACGGCTTCGTACCGGAGCCACCTGCAGAGCCAGTGGATGTGGTCTATCTCTGCTACCCAAACAATCCAACCGGAGCAATGATCACGCGACCGCAACTCACGCGCTGGGTTGAATGGGCACTCGCCAATGATTCGCTCATTTGTTACGACGCAGCCTATGAGTCGTATGTCCGTGACCCCTCATTGCCGCGTTCAATCTACGAGATAGCAGGGGCTGATCGGTGCGCGGTTGAGTTCCGCAGCTTCTCGAAGAATGGCGGCTTCACTGGCGTCCGTGCCGGCTACACCGTGGTTCCGAAGGCGATAGAGGGCCGCACTCGGAGCGGCGAACGTGTCTCGCTCCATCGATTGTGGATGCGGCGTTGGGCTACTTGCTCGAACGGCGTTAGCTGGCCAGTGCAATGTGCAGTGGCGGCGCTCTATTCACCGGAGGGGCGCGCCCAGTCGGCGTCGTTGATTGATTTCTACATGGAAAACGCACGCATCCTTCGCGAAGCCTGCGCAGCCGAGGGCCTTCAAGTGTGGGGCGGTGAGCATGCGCCGTATGTCTGGGTTGCGTGCCCCGCTGGCATGGGCAGCTGGGACACCTTTGATGCGCTCCTCACCAGAGCGCGGTTGGTGGTGACCCCAGGCGCTGGCTTCGGCCGACATGGTGAAGGATTCTTCCGAATCAGTGCCTTCAACTCTCGCGAGAAAGTAATCGAAGCCGGCAAGCGTCTGCGAGCCTTGCGGTAAGTGCTCACGCTCTAGCAACCGCCGCACTTGATCCAATGCACGGAAGTTCGCTCGTGTAACAGCAGCTCACCGTGTTCGCGTAGGCACTCAGCGTGCTCTGCTCGGTCTATTACGAATTCCAACCCTTGCTTGGCGAACGCTGCGGCAGCGATGGATCGCGCGGGCCTGGTCCAGTGTCCTTCGGGCCACGGTAGCCGCGGCACACGATAAACATCTCAACACTCTCGGCTCGGCTTGCGGCGGGCTTGTATCCCTTGGCTTCCGTGAACACCATCTGCGCGCGCTTCACAAGCGCTGGATAGTCAGCGCCTTCATAGACCTTCATGGTCGCATGCCCACCTGTTCGCAACAGGAACGGCAGTCGATCCAGCATGGCATGGCACAACTGCACACTGCGCGCGCTGTCGGCCATGGGCACGCCGCTCGTGTCTGGCCCCATGTCGCTGATGACCGCATCAAAGAGCTTGCCTTCCATGGCGTAGGGCAAGTGCTCACGGGAGAGCTCGTTGATATCGCCTTCAATCAGGTGGATATTCGGCCCAAGTCCACGCTTATCGATGGCCTTCAAGTCAATGGCCACCACGATGCCTCGGTCACCCACACGCTCGGCAGCAACCTGCGTCCAACTACCCGGGCAGGCCCCCAGATCAAGGACGCGCGAGCCGACTCGAAGCAACTTGAATCGATCGTCAAGTTCGGTGAGCTTGTACGCGCTCCGTGCGCGATAGCCCTCTTCTTTGGCGAGTTTGAAAAAGTGGTCTTGTACTTCCTTCACAGTGATTCACTCATGGCTTCTGCAGTCGACGGACTTCGGCGGGCGGAATATTGGCGAGAACCACATGGCGAGAACCCGAGTGCGCAAGATGTAACTCGCGCTCAAGTCGGGCTATGGCTCGCAGGTTGTCGCGGCCTGGACCATTGAGAACAGTGCTCTTGACGGTCTTGGCGCCAAAGTAACAGAAGTAGGCCAGTTCCCCACCCGGACGCAGCAAGTCCAACATGCGGCGCATGATGTTCTCGACAAGCGCAATGTCAAAGTTGTTGAAGGGCAGTCCGCAGATGACGCAGTCGTAAGAATTCATTTCCAGCTGAACATCCTGGATAGCGGCATTGTGCAGCGTGACCTGACCAGCTCCCCCGCGTGTTCGCCACGGCGTGAGGATCTTTGCATCAAGGTCCCTGCAGAATTCGCTGCTCAATTCCACAATGTCTAGGACATCGTTATCAGTGAGGCACTTCAGAATTTCCTTCGTCACCGGACCAGTTCCCGGGCCCACTTCCAGTATTCGCTTTGGCGAGGTGGACTCAATGGCCGCCGCCGCTAGGGCTCGCGAAAGCACGGGCGAACTTGGGCAGATCGTTCCCACAGTCTTCATATTGCGCAAGGCGATGGAAAGGAACTGAATCATGGAGTCAGGGTTCTAGGCAATCATGGGATCAATGGATCACAGGATCCCGAGAGTGGGACGGTTCAGGATATCAGGGACATGCACGACCAACCTCAGAGCGCCGGCGCGAAGCTTTCGTCACCCTTCAGGCCCTCGCAGAAGCCTGCGAATACCAGTGGAATCTGCTCAAGGTCACGTAGATGACCCATTTCAACGGTGGTGTGCATGTAGCGAATCGGGAAACTAACCAGACCGGACGGAATGCCACCACCTGCCAAAAAGATGGAATCCGTGTCGGTTCCGCTCGTTCCGGGCGTGGCGCCGCGCTGCATCGGAATCGACAAGCGTTCTGCAGTTTCAAGCAGTCGTGCAACTACTTCAGGCTGCATCGCTCCACCAATGGCGATCTTTGGACCAGCGCCCATCTTGAACTGACCGTGTTGGGCCTGAGTGATCCCAGGGCTGTCGGTGGCATGACCAACATCGGTAACAAGGGCAACATTCGGATGCAAGCTCACGGCAATCATCTCTGCGCCATGAAGTCCAACTTCTTCCTGCACGGTGCTCACGGCAACAATTCGAACATTCCGATTCGGCTGCTCTGCACATAGGCGGAGCGTCTCTGCAGCAACCCACGTACCAATTCGATTGTCAAGTGCACGTGCCACGATCAATTCATCGGAGAGCATCATGCTTGAATCCAGGAATGTGGCGGGATCGCCAACATTCAACCGCGCGCGGGCGGCGGGCTCGTCCTTTGCACCGATATCCACAAAGAGTTCGTGCAACTTGCGAACCTTGGCATCGCCGGTCCGGTCTTGAAGATGAATTGCAGTGGCGCCAATGAGGCCAATGACGGGTTCAGTCACACCCTTCACCGATGATCGAAATTGCAATCGCTTGCCAACGATTGATGCGGGATCAATCCCGCCGATTGATCGGCAATAGATGAAGCCATTCGAATCAATATGCTGGACCATCAGGCCGATTTCATCGGCGTGGCCACAGATAGCGATAGTGAAGAGCGAACTTGGATCCTTTGCGCCCTTAGCGAGCGTGGGGAGCAACTCGGCAAAGCAATTCCCGTACGCGTCGTTCCAGGTTCGCGTGGCACCGTTGGCCCGGACATAGTCAAGCCAAACGCGCTGACCGTCGCGTTCAAATCCTGATGGACTGGGTGTATCGAGGAGCT
>JBIKQN010000149.1:0-4896 GCA_044349615.1 Phycisphaerales bacterium | reverse complement strand
AGATCGTGCCAATGCGGCGTGGCTCCGCGCTTTGGTGTTGGCGCTCTGTGCCAGCATTTCCGTCACCATGCTTGGCGGCTGCCGACCATGGGCAAAGTCTGACGCAGAATTGACTGCCGCACGCGTTGGAGCTGTGGCTCCAACTCCAGAAGAATCGGATCGGCTTCGCCGCGCCCAAGGCGTGGCGGCTCGCGGTGACTACCAGGAAGCACTTGGTGAGTTCCGTGCACTTCTGACTGAGAATCCGCGCCTTGTTGATGTGCAGGTAGCCGTTGGCGGCATCACGCTGGAGCAGGGTGATATTCGAGCCGCACAGCGATCCTATGAGGCCGCTATTCAGGCTGATCCGCGCAATGTTGATGCGCATATTGGCCTCGCGCGTACTCACCTTGCAGCGCAGCGCAATGAGGACGCAGTTCGCAGCTATCGCCAAGCGTTGGTACTTGCTCCAGCGGACATGCGCGCGGTTGCTGGTATTGCCGATGCTCTTGAGCGTTCTGGTAATCGTTCTGCGGCGATTCCATTCCTGGAGCGGCTAGCAGCGGATGCGGGGGCGGACTCCGATGCCTGGTCACGCGTAGCACGTGCCTACCTCATCGCTGGCCGTGCTGCGGAAGCAAGTGCTGCCTACGAAGAGGCCGTGACGCTTGGTGAAGTGTCCGAAGGAACCATGGACGGGCTGATTGCCGCGTACACGGCAGAGAGCCGATTTGCGGAGGCATCCAGTGCCGGTACTGAGTTTGCACTGCGATGGCCCTCAGCTGCGGCAAGCGAGCGCGCTGCCTGGCTGGCCTTCCGCGCTTCGGACTACGAACGAGCCATTGTGGCATATCGGCGCGCCGCAGAGCAGGATCCACGCAGCATCAAAGCATGGAACGGCATTGGAGTCTGTGCTCTCAATTCATGGCTCCTCAGCGACCGCCTTGATGGCGGTGCCCGCGAAGAGGCTCGGCGAGCCTTTGAGCAGAGTTTGGCCGTGGAACCAGCGCAGCCGCAAGTGGAGAAGCTGCTGCGAACCTATGCCCCTTGACGATCCGTGTGACACGGGCAAGACACGACGTGCTGCAGCGCATACGCTTCCCGCATGCCCGACCCGAAACTTCTTGAGTGCTTTCCAGCGCCCTCGGACACGCCGTTCATTATTGAGCATGTGAACGAAGAGTTCACATCAACCTGCCCCAAGACCGGGCATCCTGACTTTGGGCGCATCATCTTGCGCTACCAACCGGCCAAGGTATGCGTGGAGCTCAAGAGTCTCAAGCTCTACCACCAGAGTTTCCGCAACGAGGGAATCTTCTACGAAGCAGTGACCAATCGCATGCGCGATGATCTTGCCGTCGCAATGAAGCCACTGTGGATGCAAGTCATCACCGAGTGGAAGGGTCGAGGCGGCATTCACAGTCGAATCACGGCTACTTCGGGGCAGGTGCCGCCGGAGTGGGCGCGGGGCTGACGCCTTCAACGTTTCCACCCAGTGCACTGTCTTTCATTGACTTCGCCGCTGTTTTGGCAAGTGCCGGTATCGCCCGCACTTGCTCGTCGGTGAGGATTGATTTCACTCTTCGGAGCGAGCGCGCATTGAGTTCTGATCGCTCAAATCGCGTGTCCGTGAGAGACATGCGGGGCTCCTTCTTTTTAGATGTGCCGGTTGATGCCGGTGTTCCAAGTGATTCTGTAACGACAAAGAGTGCCAGTCGGTCGCAGAGTTCACGATGGCGCGCAGCCTGTTCGCCGCGCAGTGCATCAATTTGTGTTCGCTGTGCGTCGGTGACGCCCGGTAGCGCGCGGGCAGTATCGAGCGTAGTCATGGCATCCCGCGTATCACGGTATGCATTTGGCGCTACAGCGCGCAACCATGCATCACGGAAGCTAGCGCGCGCATCGGACGGGAGTGCGGCTTCGATCGCATCACGGCCAGCAATTGCTTGCTCGGTCTGCCGTTGGTGCCGGCGTTCACGCAGCTGTTCTAGTTCTTGGCCGCGCCCTGAACCGATGTTCACGCTCACAGACTGTCCTTCAGCATTGTCGGTCGCTTGTGGGGCAACAACATCTGTCGTGTTCCACTGAATGCGGTTGACCTCAAGATCCTCAATGGCGGTCGATCGCTTCTCTGTACGTAGCTGCTCATCCACCGCAAGTGCAATCGGTGACCATGCCGCCCATGCCTGCAGAGCAGCAACACGATTTGCATCGGCAAGTCCTGCAGCGCGGACACAACTAGCAAGGTCAAGACCAACAAGAGAGCTTGCATGCCAATCCATCCCAGGCATGGATGGGTAGCGGATGGATCGAATCCGTTCGCGTGCACGTTCTGCCTGAACGGCTTGTGTGAGTGCGTCGTTCACGCTGACAAGCGCTGCTAAACCATCAACAAGCGCACTGTCCTCGGTTGCAAGTAATGCGGCGTGTGTATCCACAATGCCAATTCCAGCGCGCAGTTGATCGACCGTTGCTTCTTGCATCGATGGCTCAAATGCCATTGCTACGCCTGGAACAGCAGACTTAAGTTGCTCAACGTAGCGATCCTTCAACGCTTGGCACCGAATCTGATAGTCATCAATCATCTGTGTCAAAGCAGCATTGTCTGAAGAAATTCCCAACGTCTCAGCCAATGCGCGCACGCGCTCGGCGGACGCAGCCTGCGCTAGCGCTAGCCCCGCGCCTGCCAGGGAATTGCCGTTGAAGTCTGCCTGTGAAAATTCGATTCCTCCGCCCATGCCATCTCCAAATGCGTCTCCGAATGGCATGCCGAGCTCGCCAACTGAGTCGGCAGTGAAAATCATGGCTGCTACGCCATCGTTTGCATCGCTTGCAGAAATCGTGAAGGTGGCGGAGGTTATGGCGTTTGTGGCACCCTCAAGAGCGCTGAGATCGATTGCATCTCCAATGTTGGATTCACTTGATGAAACGGAACCCCTAACGCTCACCACATTCACAGCGCTTGGTTCACCATCGTTCGATGGAAGCGACCGCGGCATGAATCGATTGCCTGACTTCTCGGAAGCGTTCTTTGCTTGCTCTTCGTAGAAGTCGCGGCGCGATGGGTCGGTGGCGGCGAGCGCCTTCCATGCATCACGATCAATCTCACGCCGTTCCTTGCTTGCTTCATCAAAGTCTGTGCGTGCTTTCTCAGTGCTTGGATCCCTTGGACTGGCATTCATGAATCCGAAGAGTGTGGATGGCATGCTCAACTCAGCGGTAGCCATTCGCATGCATGCGTTCCACCAGCGCGCCATCCATGCACTACGCGCAGTTTCTATGGCAGTACGCACCTCGGGATCCGTTGTCCGTGCCAGTAGTTGCTGCATGACTTGCGCTGGAGAGTCGGGATCCATGCCTGTTCGTGGCCAAACTCGAGTGAGACATTTCATTCGGATTTTTGCCAATTGGTCTGGTGGCAGCACCGGCTCAAGCGAAAGCAATGCATCCCGGTGTGCTGAGGCGAGTTGCTCAATGAGTCCACGAAGCTCTCGCGCCGCGGCTTGGTTTTTGTCGCCGCTCACACTCTGCATACGGACGACACCATCATCACCAGTGTTGATTTCAAATCGATTAGTCGCCTGCTGTGCGTCTGGAACTGCTTCCAACAACTTTGGAAATACAGCGTTCATTCGCTCCCGATATCCAATCAATACGCGGTAGGCAGCATCACTCACACTTGATTCCAGCTTTGCGTTGGCAATTCCATTTTCCACATCCCATTGAATGGCGCCTTCGTTGAGCCAGTCACCAACAATCGCGCGAATCGCGCGACGACTCCCGGCAAGGCGCTGGCGGTCAAGATTGGCTTGCTGCTCAGGGCGTGCCACCGCAGCGAGCGATTGAAAGAAGCCATCAGTCGTCTCAAGAATTGATTGACTTAATGCGCGGCGTGCCTGTTGCTGTGCGGCCAACGACTTCTCGTCGCGGCTTGTAGTTCCAATACGATCCATCTCATCATCAAAGCGTCGTTTGGCTGCAAACATTGGTATTTGCGCGTCGTCAAACATAGAAGCCGCTAACTGCCGTTGGCCATCATCAAAGCCAACAGAGTCGAGGATTTCCTCAAAGTCCTTGCTAGCCAGGACGGGATTGCGCGCTGGGCCGCCGCCGAACCAAATTTGTGCAACAGCTTTCTGCGGTGGCACTACCACGCACATGAGCGCAAAGACTAGAAATGTTTGGATTGATCGAGTGATGGACATGGTGTATTTCTTTGTATAGATTCACGTAACAGTGCAAAACTCAGTCAAGCTTTCGTAACTTCAGATAGTCCCGAATCTCAGTATTCCAACGCAAGCGGCTTGATGCGCCCATGGTGTCATGAGTTTCCCCTGGGATAATCTCCACATAGCCGGGGCCATCCGGAACCATCTGGCCAGTGGCGTGCATGGCAGTCGTGGCGGACGTGAGCGCATCCTTAAGCCCTTGTACGGCACGATCCAAAAAGTAGTTGTCACGCGCGCCGCAGAGTAGGCGCACGCGCTCGCGCAGGATTGGAACGTAGAGCGCTGGATCTGCGCGAAGTAGTGAGGCAATGTCATATCGAGCCCACTCATTGCGAACAACGCCATGATCGATGGTTCCAGCAATGGACTCAAACATTGGTCGCGGCAACTTAGTAACTGGGTCAAGTGTGCTCCACATGGCGCTCCATGCATCCCATTGCTCGCCACTGTTTCGCGCTGGTCCAAGCACGCGTTCCATGGCGACTTCGTCACGGACGGTCATCCGTGTCGTATCGAATTGTTCAGTGAGTGGCACGCGGTATGACGGACGCTCTTTGCCATCACTGTCAGTAAATATGCTGGTGTCGGCATACAAGTCACACGCTTGAAACCTACTGAAATCAACCGGATCCGGCGAGCTACTGAAGCACGCACCAAAGGTCTCTGGATGAGTGAGCTGCAGCCACAG
>JBIKQN010000148.1:0-4926 GCA_044349615.1 Phycisphaerales bacterium | reverse complement strand
ATTGAAGATCGCGCCCTAGTTTTAGAAGCGGCGGCGATGGTGCAAGAGGGACTATCGCCCGTATTCGTTGCAGTTGGTGGGTCGATGTCCGCGGTCCTTGGAATCGGTGATCCAATCCGACCGGATGCGCGAACGCTGGTTGCGCACTTCGTAGATTGTGGTTGGGACGTTCGACTGGCGTCCGGTGATCTTCCAGCACTGACCCGGCGCGTTGCGAGCATCATCGGTATTGATAGTGCCAGTTGCGACGGTGGCAGCGCGCCAGAGCGAAAGATGGAGATTGTTGCTTCGCTACAGCGGCGGCCAGTAGTAATGATCGGTGATGGTGTCAACGATCTTCCAGCGATGGCCGCAGCGGACGTAGGTATTGCGGTGAGGCAGGGGGCATATGCAACAGTTGCCCGTGCCGATGTGGCTCTCACTGGTGGTGGCCTTGAACAAGTTGCAGTGCTTGTTGATGGTTCGCGGCGAACCATGCGGACTATTCACATAAACTTTGCAGTGAGTCTTGCGTACAACATTGTTGGTGCAGCCCTAGCAGCAAGTGGAACCATCAATCCTCTGATTGCTGCAATATTGATGCCACTGAGCGGGCTGACAGTGACGGCCATTGCCTTACGACTGCCGCGGTTTACGGCTGTAGGAACCTGCCGATGACGCTCTTAACTATTGCAATTCCGGTGGCACTGCTAGTAGCCGGCGCTGCATTAGTGGCGTTCATTTGGGCAGCGCGCTCCGATCAGTTTGAAGATCTGGACACGCCACCACAGCGAATACTCTTTGATGATCCAGCAGTGCTGAAAGACCGGCTCATGTCGAAAGACACGAATAACGAGAAGAATCCATGACGGTCACCAACTTCTCGCGGTCAGATTGATCAATCAGCGCACTGCGACTGATGCAATGGCGTGGTCATAGTCCTTCATAGATGCGGCGATCACGGCGTGAGCGTGTTCGGGTCCATAGGTTCCGAGCACCTCGGCGGCTGATGGATGACCGGGGCGCATTTTATAAGTTGCGAAGTAGTGGATCAGTCGCTCAACGAGCGCTACGGGTAGATCCTCTACTGCGCGCGCAGCGCCCCAAACTGCATCGTCTTTCAGGACGGCAAGAATCTTGTCATCCGCAGTGCCGCCATCAAGCATGGTGAGTCCGCCAACCACCACTGCCTCGGCGATGATTTCGCTGCGGTCGACGGGGCGTTCACTGAATACGCAAATATCGAGCGCGTCGCCATCAGCCTCAAATTGGTGACCAGTTTCACGAATCACACGAACGCGTTCAGCGGCATGTGGGTCATGGGCTCCAAAGAGGTTGGCAACTTCTGGACCACAGAGCGTGCGCGGCACAAATCCATACAAGGTTGGCGGCGTGCTTGAAAATCGCTGCGGCCGATCGACCCGCAGATAGCCCGATGACTTCTCAATTTCGTACTTCACGACATCGAAGGGCGTAATTTCAATAAACGCGTTGACGGTACGTGGCGCATCTGGGCCAACGGGCAATCCGTGCCAAGGGTGCGGGCGGGATCGGAAGTAGGTGGGGACGCCCATGCGGGAAGCGTATCGTCTTGGGTTGCGGGTGCCCACGCAATCGGACGGTGTTAACCACCCGAAAGGTATAGCGAAAGCGGAAATAGATATGACCGAACACGATCCTAGTAGACATTCACTGAGTGCAGACACAGAAACCTGCGAGTTGAAGGTAGACGGGATGACATGTGCAAGTTGTGCCGCAAGCGTGACCCGGGTGTTACGCGCGCAGCCGGGGGTTCGCGACGCTCAGGTTGACTTCATGATGGGGCGCGCAAAGATCATGATTGATCCAGCAAAGGCAGATCCCAACGCGCTGGCAAAGGCAGTGGAGGCGATTGGCTATCAATCGAAGGTGACATCGGCTCAAGGGGATACGGGTCATGATGCACATGGGGCGCATGGATCGCACGCTGGTCACGGAGCGAGTGATGTTGCTCATGTACATAACCGAGGCGCCCTAACGCGTCTTGAGGAATTGGATGCGTGGACTCGCAAGGAAATGCGGTCGATTCGCTTGAAGCTGATTGTTGCAGTGGTCACGTGCATTCCGCTTGTCTGGGTGGCTATGAGCACCCACAGCCTTTGGGCTCCAGTGGTTGCGGATTCGCAATCGAACGGCAGTCCTGCTGTGCAACAACAAGTCGGGCACATGCAACATGACGGTAGTTCGCAACTCACCTCGCTACTGATTCAACTGGCGCTAGCGACACCGATTGTGATGTGGTGTGGCTCGTCTATTTTTCGTGTCGCTTGGAAGGGAATGTTGCAGCGCACAGCAAACATGGACTCTTTAGTAGCGCTCGGTGTTGGTGCTGCATACGGCTGGTCAACATTGGTGACATTCACAGAATTGCTGCCACGCATGGGCAGTACCCAACATTCCCCTGTGTACTTCGAGGCCGCGGGCGTCATTATCACACTGGTGCTTCTCGGTCGGTGGCTTGAGATGCGTGCCACGATTCGCACGCGCGATGCGGTGCGTGGATTGGCCGCCCTTCAGCCTGCGATGGCCCGGGTGCGCCGCGGTGCGTTGGAGGTTGATGTGCGTGTTGAAGAGGTTGTGATTGGCGATTTGGTGGTGGTGCGCCCTGGCGATCGTGTTCCAGTGGACGGGGTTGTGGAGGAAGGTGCTTCAGAACTTGATCAATCGATGCTGACTGGCGAAAGCGTCCCTGTGACGAAGCGAATTGGTGATGAGGTATTTGCCGGAACGCTGAATGCAGTGGGTGCTGTCGTCCTACGCGTGGCAAAGGTTGGTAAGGACACCGTTCTCCAGCAAATTGTCAAGATGGTGCAGGATGCGCAGTCTGATCGCGCACCAGTTGCCCAGCTTGCAGACCGAGTCAGTGCCTGGTTCACATTCGCAGTGCTAGGTGCCGCACTGCTGACATGTGTTGCATGGATTACATTTGGTCGCAGTGCGTTTGCAACCCAATCTCATCCGCTTGCATCAGCGATAGAGATGGCGTTTACGAGTGCGATCGCGGTTCTCATCATTGCCTGCCCATGCGCTTTGGGACTTGCAACCCCAACCGCCATCATGGTTGCCACGGGCGTTGCGGCGCGTCGCGGAATATTGATGAAGGGCGGGGCAGCAATCGAAGCACTCGCGTCGATCGACACGGTGGTACTCGATAAGACCGGAACAGTGACAGCGGGGCGCCCAGCGGTTGTTATGGTGCATACGCTTAGTGGTGTAGATGAGCGCCAGTTACTCACCGTTGCTGCATCGGCAGAGCGTTCGAGTGAGCATCCACTTGGAGAAGCGATTGTCCGAGCGGCCCTAGAGCGCGGCATCACGCTTGCATCTGCGCTGGAATTCCAAGCAACTATTGGTGGCGGGGTTTCTTCGACAGTTGACGGTCGGCATATTCGTATCGGAACGCCGGAGTTTGCATGCGATGGTGGGGTGCCAGCAGAGGTGGGCGCTGTACTTTTGCGTGAGCGGGAAATGGCCCACACTGCAGTGGTTGTATCGAGTGATGGAGTAGCAATAGGCGTGATCGCAACGGCAGACGCAGTGTTGCCCGATGCACGCGACGCAGTCGCTGCAATTCGTGCAATGGGTATTGAGATATATATGGCGTCAGGAGACGACCAGCGTGTCGCTGAGCGGATCGCCGCCGAGGTTGGCATTGAGCACGTTCATGCGGGCGTTCTCCCTGGCGGGAAGGCGAAGATTGTCATGGACATGCGCGCACGCGGTCAGCGTGTGGCCATGGTGGGCGATGGTGTCAATGATGCGCCAGCGCTTGCCAGTGCGGATGTGGGTGTGGCCATTGGTAGTGGCGCTGATATCGCAGCGCACGCAGCAGATGTGGTCTTGATGCGGCCAGGCGTCCTGCGGGTCGCAGAGTCAATCACTATTGCGCGCGCCACCATGCGGACTGTTCGGCAGAATCTGTGGTGGGCGTTTGGTTACAACATCGTTGGGATTCCGCTTGCCGCCGGCGTACTCTGGCCGTTAACACACTGGAATCCAGGTCCGATGGTGGCCGCAGTTGCCATGAGTGTTTCAAGCGTGGCAGTAGTAACGAACAGTCTTCGATTGCGCCGAACAGCAGCGAGATGACCATCTACTCACACCTAGCTCCCTTTCAGCCGTTCCTCACCGGGCCGTGGCATTGGGTGACATACGCGGCGATCGTTGCGCCGTTCGCTGTGGTGCTTTGGGTGATGTTCGGACGTCGGTGGAAGCCAGACGGTGTGCTTCGGTGTGCACAGTGCAGACACGTGTTTGATCCTGAGACGCAGTTTGCGGGCACAAAGGGTGCAGTCGGTGCGCGTTGTCCAGAGTGTGGAGCCATCACACTGACGGAGCAGGCCGCGCTGCGACGTGGGAATCGCAAGCGACTGATTGCTGCCAGCATGGCCAGTGCCTTCTTGCTAGCGCTGCCGCTCATGGCCTGGCACAGCGTTCATGTATTCGTAGCTCGCACACTGATGCCGCGTTGGGTCACGGAAGGGCGTGCTGAGTTTGCAAACGGTTTGACGCTGGTGTACGAAGTCGATCCGTTGCAGGAGTGGTTTCACCTCGAGCCGAATACCGCTGATGGTGCGTGGCGCGGCAACTTCGAAGACCTAGTTCCCGTCTCAGATGCTGACTTAAATAGCGGCTGGAATAATCGCACTTGTTACATGTGGCCAGATCGATGTCGCGTGCGAGTATGGACCAATGCGAACCACCCGATGACCGTCACGACACTCGGTCCATTCGTCTTTGGAGCCGAAGGATTTTCACCAAATGAAGAGCAGTCTATGCCGCCTATTGGATCGCCTGGATTTGGTGGCGACATAACGGGTGATGGCATTGGTGATGTGATTGTTGGAGAAGTGAATATCGGGAGTCTTGGTGGCACTACATGGAAGCGCGTCACGGAACCCGTGGCAG